>NZ_JADEXI010000110.1:0-10719 GCF_015207185.1 Microcystis sp. LEGE 08355
AAAGGCATTTGGCGATTTTTTTCAATTGTCTTTTATCTAGAGCGAACTAATCAATTAAGTCTCTTGCCAGATAAGGATTTAGTCGATTTATGCCACCTTATCCAACCATACCAAGTAACGAAGAACCATTAATCATAGAATGCGATGAGTTATTTACCCTGAGAGAAGCCGAAGGGTGGTCATTCGTATTTTGTCAGAAAATCAAGGTATATATTTGGTTAGCTATCGATAGAACTACGCGAGAAATTATTGGTTGCTATGCGCGGAGATAGGAGTCGTCAATCAGCCAAAAAACTTTGGGGCCAGTTTACCAGGTGTTTACCGACAATGCGCGGTTGCTTACACAGACTTTTGGGAGTAATATAAGACAGTAATTCCCAGTAAACGTCATCGACCGGTCGGTCAAGAAACTGGTCAAACTAATCCTATTGAAAGATTAAATAATACCTTTCGACAAAGGATTTCTCGGCTGGTGAGAGAGAGTCTATCTTTCTCTAAAAAAATGGAGAATCACGTTGGGGAACCCTTTCGTATTTTATCCATGACTACAATGCACAGCAAAGCAAAGGATTAAGCCGCCATCACTACTACCGAATCACCACCGGGAAAAGTTTCCATACCAATTAGTGAAGTGGTACGAGGACTAATCAAAAAATAGTCTCCCTAGAGAGCTTTGTGAAGCCGGACAGCACTGTCAAAGATTTACTCCCCAATAGCAACCCCTACACGACCTTAATTTTTCTTCGGTGCAGCTTCCGGCAGATTAGCTTTGGCTCTCAGAGTGCAGCAGGAAGTATTTTTGTGGTCAGCTACTTGACACCCCACTCCTGAACCGTTACACTAAGTCAGAAGCAGTTAGTGTTTTTGTGGTTAGCTACTTGACACGTCCCCCTGAACGATTATATATAGTAAATCAGCAGCAGGTGATGTTTTTGTGGTTAGCCCCCTGACCTCCCCCTGCAACGGTTACATGAAGAGGTAGCAGTTAATGAATGTTAGTGAAAATCTAGTGTCTGTACCAGCAAAAGTTTATGATGTCGTTGTTATGGGGGCAGGATTTGCCGGTGTCTGTCAAGCAAGACATCTTTTACTAAAGGTTCCCAATCTTCAAATTGCTTTAATCGATCCTCGCTCCTTGGAGCGGTCAGATAAAGACCTAAAAGTAGGAGAATCAACGGTCGAGATTAGCTCGATGTTTATGTACAAAGAGTTAGGGCTTTACGAATACCTCATCGAACATCATTGTCCTAAGCATGGACTCAGTTTTCATTGGCCAAAAAATCAATCTCAAACCGAAAGTTGTGAAGATTACTTTCATATCTGGACAGCCAGTCCACCTCCTTTGGAAAGCTTTCAGATTAATCGAGCTAAATTTGAGCAAGATGTTCTGAAAATGAATTTAGAAATGGGAGCAGAATTCTATAATGGTCGTGTTGCTGATGTAAATTTAACTGTTCAAGATGAGTTGCATACTGTTAAAGTTAAACTAGCTAAAGAAACAGTTGAACTGAAAGCTAAACATCTTATTGATGCAGCTGGTCGTTCTTTTATTCTTGGCAAGAAAACAGATAATTTAATGTTTGATCCTGAGCAACTTTATGGAATTAATACCGGCTCTTCATGGCTGCGGGTTAAAAACATAGATCGGACAATTCTTGACGATGGATATGACCCTGCTAATAGTGCTGCTAGTCGCTATTATACAACGAATCATTTTTTTGGTCATGGGCATTGGATATGGATGCTTCCAATTGAAAGGAATGAAAGAGAATTATCGATCGGGATTGTTTATCATAAAAATATTATTCCGACTTCTGAAATCAATAAAATCAATAAATTTAAAGCCTTTTTAAAGGCTAATCATAATTTGGTTTACAACATTATCGAAAGTGGTGAGACAGTTGATTTCCATAATTTGCCCAGATTAGCTCATATGAGTAAAAAAATAATCTCTCAAGACAACTGGTATATTTTAGGTGATGCTGCTCATATGTTTGATCCCTTTTATTCTTCTGGGTTAGTTTTGACTGCTTTGAGTATTGAAAGTGTCACTGAAGCAATTCGTTCCAAGCTAGCTCAAGAACCAGACGCTCGGCAAAAACAAGCTGACTTTAATCAGTTTTTATTGACGAATGCTAGAACCTATAATTTCTTTTGTCAAAAGCATGAGAAACACTTAGGAAATGCTTCTGTCATGAGTTGGAGAACTTATAGTGAAAACATGTTATGGTTTGGTGTTTTATTGCCGATGTATGTGGGTAAGTGGTTTCTCAACTCAGAATTTATCAGTCATTTTGTGAAGATAGCCAACTTTTTATTTTTTGCTCAAAATAGTTTTTTTAATAATTTGCATAGACACTTTGATGAGTTAGTTGATGATCAAGTTCATATTGGCTTAATGGATTTTACCCGCAATGATCAACTGTTATTTGGTTATCGAACCAGTAAAGAGTTTGATCATTATTTAGGAAATACTAAGTTTGAACCCCTACGGTGTAATGTTTTTGCAGGAATGAAAGCAACTATGTTTTACCTGAGCCTCTATTATCTTAAATTTCGTTTTAAAAGCTATGGAATCTTAGGAATGTTATCTCCTCGTTCTCTTTTCTACGTTTTTCAACTCCTGTCTTTATCTGCTTACCTGGCCATGGGGGAAAAAATTCATCTATTTAAGACCCGTCACCTTCCCGATAATACCTTCGTTGAAAAAATGAAAAAAGATTTTAAAAATTATAAGTATGAGCCTAAGCTACAACCTTGGGGAGAAAAGGCACAAGCTTGAAGGAAAACTTGAGTTTTTAAGCACTCTTAAAGTACAGTTAACCTAAACTTAAAAGGAAGGTAAAAAAAATATGAATTTTGCTCAAATGGACATTGCCCCCTCAAAAATTTGTCAAGAACAAGTTTATGATGTTGTCATCATGGGAGCCGGGTTTGCTGGTATTTGCCAAGCTAGACACTTGCTATTAAATATTCCAAACCTTAAAATTGCGCTGATTGATCCTCGCTCTCTTGAAAGGTCGGTCAAAGATTTAAAAATAGGGGAATCAACGGTTGAAATCACCGCTATTTTTCTGTTTAAAGAACTCGGACTTTATGAATATATGATTGAGAACCACGCACCCAAGTACGGACTCAGTTTTCATTGGCCAAAAAATCCAGAAAAAACGCAAACGCCTGATGACTATTTTCATATTTGGATGAACCGTTCTCCCAGTATTGATAGCTTTCATATCAATCGAGCTAAATTTGAACAAGATGTCTTACAGATGAACCGAGAGATGGGGGCAAAATTTTATAATGGTCGTGTTGTCGATGTAGAACTAACTCCCAAAGATGAGTTACATACTGTCAAAGTTAAACTCGATCAAGGAGAAATAGAACTAAAAGCAAAACACCTGATAGATACAGCTGGTCGGCGCTTTATCATTGGCAAAAAAACGGATAATTTAATTTTCGATCCTGAGCAACTTTATGGAATCAATACTGGCTCTTCGTGGCTGCGCGTTAAAAATGTAGATCGTAGCATTTACTATGATAACTATCGGCCTTCAAATGGTGGTGCTAGCCGTTACTACACAACGAATCATTGGTTTGGCCATGGTCATTGGATATGGATGCTTCCTATTGACAGAAATGAAAAAGAATTATCTATTGGAGTTGTTTACCATAAAAACATTATTCCTCTCAATCAAATCAATACTTTAGATAAATTCACCAGTTTTCTAGAGGCCAATCAAACCATTGTTTTTAATATTATTAAAAGTGGTGAGATAGTTGATTTTCATCATCTACCGAGACTCGCTCATAATAGTAAAAAAATTATTTCTGAGGATAACTGGTATGTTTTGGGGGATGCTGCTCAAATGTTCGATCCTTTATATTCTCCAGGTTTAGTATTAGCAGTTTTAGGTATTGAATCTACTACAGAAGTTATTCGTGCGAAGCTAAACAATGATGCTGACGCTCAACAAAAACAAGAGATGTACAATAAATTTTTAGTCACCAATTCTCGTTCTTACAATCAAGTTTATCGTCATCATGAAAAACATCTGGGAAATGCCAGTGTAATGAGTTGGCGAATTTATCTTGAGAACATGGTCTGGTTTGGAGTTTTAATTCCTATGTTTGTCGGTAAGTGGTTTTTAGATTTTGACTTTATCCAGAAATATTTAGCCATTGGTGATATTTTTTTCTTTAGTAAGAAGAGCTTTTTTTCACAGATGTATGAGGAGTTTGATCAATTAGTTGAACGCAAAGTTAACATTGGAATGATGGATTATAGTCGCATGGATCAATTAATGTGGGGTTACGGTCCTCTAAAACACGCTGATGATTATCTTGAAAGCGAAAAATATGAGCCAAAACATTGCAATGTTTATGCTGGCATGAAAACAGCTCTATTTTTTATGGCCATGTTCTATATTAAACTTAGATTTAAAGCTTATGGCGTTTTAGGGGTGTTAGCTCCCCGTTGTTCTTGGCGAATCATGCAACTTTTATTGTTCTGCTTAATGGCAACAATTGGCGAGAAAATCTATTTGTTTAATCATCGTAATGTTCCTGATAATACGATGATTGAAAAAACGAAAGAAGAGTTTCAAGCTTATCAACATCAACCTAAGTTAAATCCTTGGCATAAGCAACTAAGTGTTTAGTCTTCTTTAGATTTTTCAAGAAAACTTTTAGTCAAAAAAGGAAAAAGATTCATGAATAAAACTCAACAGCAAGTTTATGATGTTCTTATTATGGGAGCCGGTTTTGCGGGAATTTGTCAAGCGAGGCACTTGTTATTAAACCTCCCCAACATTAAAGTTGCAATTATTGATCCTCGGAGTCCAGAAAGGTCAATTAAAGATCTGAAAATTGGCGAATCAACTGTAGAAATTAGTTCAATGTTTATGTGTAAAGAGTTAGCTCTCCATGAATATTTACTGGAGAATCACGCACCTAAGTATGGACTAAACTATCACTGGCCTAAAAACCAAGCTCAGACCAAGAGCGTCAATGATTATTATCATATGGGTTTTAATCGTACCCCTTTAATTGATAGTTTTCATATTAATCGAGCTAAATTTGAGCAGGATGTTCTCCAAATGACACAGGAGATGGGGGCAACTTTCTATAATGGCCGTGTTATCGATGTAGAATTAACTCCTTGTGATCAATTACATACGGTAACCGTAAAACTCGATCAAGCATCTATCGAGTTAAAAACTAAGCACGTTATTGATGCAGCTGGCCGTCGTTTTATTATTGGGAAAAAACTTAATAATGTAATTTTAGACTCTGAAGATATGACTGGTATTAATACGGGTTCTGCTTGGCTTCGAGTTAAGAACATTGATCTCAATATTTTTGATAATATTTACAATAAAATTAACGGGACAGCTAGTAGTTACTATAGTACCAAACACTTTTTTGGAACTGGACACTGGATTTGGGTTCTTCCAATTGATACCAAACAAAAAGAAATATCTATCGGCTTGGTACACCATAAAAATTCTATTGCAGCCAACCAA
The DNA here is from genome assembly GCF_015207185.1 of Microcystis sp. LEGE 08355. Classification (NCBI taxonomy): domain Bacteria; kingdom Bacillati; phylum Cyanobacteriota; class Cyanophyceae; order Chroococcales; family Microcystaceae; genus Microcystis; species Microcystis sp. LEGE 08355. Next base: position 5,523 of record NZ_JADEXI010000110.1, read on the forward strand.
ATCAATACCTCAGAAAAATTAAAAAGTTTTTTTAAAGCTAACCACGAAATTGTTTATAATCTTATCGAGAGTGGGCAATGTATTGATTTTAATTATCTTCCTCGCTTGGCTCATAATAGCAAGCAACATCTTTCCCAAGATAACTGGTATGTTATTGGTGATGCTGCTCAAATGTTTGACCCATTATACTCTCCTGGGTTAGTCGTAACAGCACTGGGAATTGAATGTGTGACTGAAGTAATTCGAGCTAAATTAGCCAAAGAACCTGAAGCTGAGAAGAAGCAAGATATGTATAATAAATTTATGGTGGCGACAGCTACTTCATATAGTCGGCTCTACCAAAATCACGAAAAACATTTAGGTCATGCTAGTGTAATGAGTTGGCGGATTTATATGGAAAATATGTTTTGGTTTGGTAACTTAGTGCCTATGTATATTGGTAAATGGTTTCTGGATTTCCACTTTATCAATGAACATATCAAAGCAATTGAATTTTTGGCTGGTCCCCAAAATAGTCTTTTTTCTGATTTGCATCAACAATTTGATCAATTGGTGGAGTGTGATGCCAATTTAGGGATTATGGATTTTGCTCGAACTGATCAATTACTTTGGGGTTATGGACCTAGCAAATATTTTGATAATTTTTTAGAAAATTCAAGACTTGACCCTCATCAATGCAATGTGCTTCTTTGTTTAAAAAATACATTTTTCTTTTTGGCTGTTTTTTATTTAAAGCTTCGTTTTAAAGGGTTTGGAATTTGGGGGGGATTTGCTCCTAAAACATGGATACGAGTTACACAATTATTAAGTTATTCTTTTTACATTGCTATTGGTGAAAAAATTTATCGGTTTAAAGTTCGTCAATTAAACCATAAAACTTTTATTGAAAAGATGCGCCAAGAGTTTAAGACCTATCAATATCAACCTAAATTACACCCTTGGAATTAACGAACTATACTAAGCTGTTAAGCATCTAAATTAGTCTATGGGGCGGGATAAGGGAACGGGAAACTGTAAATGCGTCTTAGCTTATCTCTCCCTTCTCTCCTGTTCATCATTCATAATTCATGATTTTCTAGCAGGATTTTTGAGAGTTTACCGCGTTAATTGGGAACGGATGGCTTCACGCCAAGTTTCAAAAATCGGCTGTTCAACTAATACTGATTCATCGGGATCAATCTTTATTTCTTTGGCAATATGTAAGGTTAATTGTCCAACTTCTTCAGTTGACATATTACAGAGAATAGAACAAGCCAAATCGTTATGTTCAACGATATTATCAGCCGTTAAACGACACTTAGCAGCTAGAGCAGAGCCTAATGCTAAATAAGAAACGTGAGACTTTGCTGATTCTTTTAAAAACTCGATCTGTTTTTGATTCACTCCTCCAGCATAGGTACAAGCTAAACCTATTCCACTCCAAAGGTCAGCATGACGGGAGTCAGGAAAATTTTGTAATTGATCAACAATTCGCATTACATCTGCATCGTGCATGAACCAAAACCAACGACCTAGCCCACGATCAAATGCTCTTAAAAAATAACCATCAAGGCCATAAGTGACTTGGTGGATGACACATTTTTTCCATTCAAAAATTCCACGACAGAAGGCAAAACCATCTATAGCCCACCAACGATAGAAAGGAGGCATTTGCGATAAAGTTTTATGAATATTTTTATGGAGTAGGGCAATACTAAAACCAGCACCTACATGGATTAGTTCGGGATATTGAGCGGCAGGTCTTTCCAAAAATTCTTGAAGTCGTGAACGCTTACCCAAAGCAGTGTAGTCAATCATTGCTAAACCCATGCCAGCACCTTCGTAAGCAAATCCCCGTAGGTTACGATTGTATCCATCTAGTTCGCTGATGAGTAACGGAGAAAAACCAAATTCAAGAGCTTTATTATAGCCACCAAGAAAGCCAAAAGCTGACTTTTTTACTTGCTGTCTGCCGAGTGTTTCAGGTTCAGGAAAATCTGTATTCCATTTTTTATTAAATAATTCAACGGAGCGACCCATTAAGAGTCGGCGTAATAATCCTCCAGAAATTTGAAACATTTTATTTTCCTATTGGTTATTTGGTTAAACAAGGTTTAGGACGGGTAACTAATTGAGTTCCTAAGGTATCAGTAAAGGTAGTCTCATCTTTATAGTGGATAGGGGTTTGTAACATTAAGCGCCATGCTTCTTGTATCGGAATAAGGTTAAGCTTCTCGGGAAATTTTTCTATTAAAAGCTGCTGCACAAGCGGATAGTAATCTGAGTTTATTGTCGGAAAAACATGATGTTCCGTATGATAAGAAAAATTAACATGAAGATAATCAACAATCCGAGGAACGCGAACCGAGAGTGTAGTCATTAGACAATCATCAGTTTCCGACATAGGACAAAGCATATGATGGGTGTAAAGGTAAGACATAATCCCAGTATAACCAATCCATATTGGTAAAAAATAACCGAGTAAAAGTTTTACAGGATGAAATTGTAAAAAAATAATAATACTCAGATGGATTATAAAAATAATTAGTAGTTCAATTGTAATAACCTTTCGTTCTTTGGGATAGACTTTAAAGGGAGCCGGTCCATACCCCAATAACTCATCATTAAATAAAATAACAGAAATAAGATTGCGAAAAATATAGATACCCCAGACATTACACGTTCCTAAAACTAAACTCAATGTTTTGATTTCTGAAGACGGAACAAACCACTCCTGAACTAATTTTCCCCAACTATTAGGTTGCTCGAACAAATAACGGCGATCAGGGTCCTTAAGGCTATTAGTGTTTTGGTGGTGTTGGCGATTGTGAAGTGCATTCCAAAAAGTAGGAGGTAGCCAGGTCATCATAAAACCTAATTGATTCACGATTTGTCTTAAAAATCGGTTTTTGATGGTTTTACAGTGCATGAGTTCATGAGTAATAAACATCAAAGCCATGATACTATTGCCCATAATTAAAGCTAAGGGAACAAATAACCAGAGAAAATACCAAGGCCATCGATCAAGGTAGGACGCAGTTCCCCAACCTAGAAGCAAAATGGCAACATTAATCCCTAAAATAAAGACCTTGTTAAGGTCAGGAACAAAAGCCTCATCAGGAAGTAAGGGACGCAAGAGTTTGGCGTACTCTCCCTGTTTCATCAGTGAGTTAAGATTAACGTTATTTTTCACGAACTAAACTCCATTCGCTTTGCCAGAGAGGAATTTTGCAGAACTGTCCCACTCCTCCCCAAAATTATAGTGTAGCGGCGTGATGTCATAATGTCAAGCGTACTACTTGTTCAGTCTTGCGGGCTACTTGTTGAGGGCAGGACAATTCAACCTACTCGTCCATGCCCTTGTTGGGTTCACGCCGAAGGTGCGATGCGGCGCTTGTCACACCTAGATCACGCCTCCTGAGTCGGTAGGCTGGCAAAAGCGGACTGAGTAACCTGGTTGACTGCGGCTGCAGTTTCCGTCTCCATTACTCGTGCGACTAAAAACTGGCAGGTTTGATCGACGTAGCTAGTGATCGCCGCTTAAAAATGGCAAAAAAGAGATATAATTAGGCTGAGATGTCTGTAAGCGTTCACGGAGGCTACGAAGTTAGTGATGAAATCAGAAACCTTTATGGTTCAAAGCAATCACCATATTCAACAGGTAATAACTTGTGGTATCATAGATCAGTTATTTGCTAATCTTCCTATTAGTGTTGTCTTCTTCTATAAAGAAAGTGTTGAGTCCAATATATTAACAGATTCGTTAAAAATAGTGTTAAGTGATTTTTCCATTTTTGCAGGGAGATTGAAAAAAATAAACAACAATTTATGTATAGATGCTAACAATCAAGGAATAATTTTCTCAATTACTAAAGATGACTCTTCATTAGATCATGTTATTGAGGACCTTCCAAAAATCAAGAAAGAAAGGCTTGTTAATCTAATTAATCCCCAAAAAGTAATATCTAACCAAAGCCCTGTAATGACTATAAAACTGACCTATTTTGCTTGTGGAGGAATGAGTCTTGGGATTTCCTGGCATCATTCTATTGGCGATATGCACACATTTATGCAACTGATGAAAGCTTGGTCAAATTCAGTAAATGGGAAAAAATATGCTGCGCCACTAATTGTTGAAGAAAGAGATTTGTATCTCCAAGAAAAATTAAAAGACAATAACAACACTATTCCTAGTGTTAGATATTTAAGCATTAAAGAATTGTTTAAATTAATATTTTACATATTTTCTTCTGGACAAAATAAGTTTTTATTACAATTTTATTTTTCAAAAAATGAATTAAATAATATGAAACAAGCATTTTTAGAAAATACCAAAAAAAGTTTGTCTATAAATGATGCATTGTGCGCGCATCTGTCTAGTATAATCTCCGAAGTCGATCAATATCATAAAGAAAGATACCTGTCAATAATAATTAACTATAGATCCCGAATAGAATTACCAGAAAATCTTTTGGGAAACTTTATTTCAACGATTAATGTTGCAGCTAGTGATACTGTTAATGTTTTCCAAATAGCTAAAGATTTAAGAGAATCAATTAATAATTTTCAAGAATTAAATATGAATTTTTTCTCTACCCAAAAATATATTGAAGAAAAAGGAGGCACAAAAAAAATCAACAGGTTTGTTAGCGAAGGAATTAATCCACTCAAAAGAACATTGTTTATTACTAGCTGGGTCAACTTTGGCATTTATGATATAATATTTGAGCAGTCAAAGCCATTCTATTTTAGTTATTTTGGAGAGCCTCCTTTTCCTTGGATATCAGCAATGACTGAGGAATTTTCCAATAATGGTGGATTAATTTATTCTGCCTATCTACCGAGTAAATTGGCCAAAAATTTAAAACAAAATGAGAATTTACAAAGAATCCATAAATATCGCGATCAAAAAGAAGTCATGCCAGAATTAGTCAGAAAATTAGAATGGCTTTACTAAAACATCATTACCCACCCTGAAAAGTATTTTCGCAGTCTTTGGGTTAAACATAGAATCTCAGTCATCTCAAATTCCGTTGGCAAAACCCAGTTATAATCAGGGACTACTAAAGTCGTCACTACGAACAAAAAATCGGCTCTTCGGGAATTGTTATGCAAATAATTAACTTAAAATAAAATTCGATGAGAGCAACTACGCTCAAAAGTAGCTGAAATTCATACACGAAAGGACTTAAAGCACTAATAGGTTAATACCAAAAGA
>NZ_JADEXI010000111.1:0-10643 GCF_015207185.1 Microcystis sp. LEGE 08355
CCCCACACCCATCTCTGATAACTAATGACCCTAGAATCTACTGCTAACGAGGCGATCGCTCATAATTTAGAGCAATTCCTGCTAGTTTTGACCATTTCCTTGAGTGTCGCCACTTTATCGAGAACCGTTGCCTTCCTCCGCAAAATTCCCTACACCCTGCTGTTAGTTATTGTCGGTATGGGTTTAGCTTTTTTAGATTTGCGTCTAGTTAATCTTTCCCCGGAATTAATTCTGGAAATTTTTCTGCCTCCCCTCCTTTTTGAAGCCGCTTGGAATATTCCTTGGGCTAAATTAAAGGAATATTGGGTTACTATCGTCCTTTTTGCCGTTATCGGGGTGATTATCTCCGTTTTGGGAGTCGCCTATCCCCTACATATCTTTGCTAATTTACCCCTATCGATCGCGTTTCTGTTGGGTGCTGCCCTAGCTGCCACCGATCCCGTCTCTGTGATTGCCCTATTTAAAGAATTGGGGGCCAGTAAAAAACTGACGATCCTGATGGAAGGGGAAAGTCTCTTTAATGATGGGGTCGCTGTGGTCGCTTTCGTCCTCTTGGTGGGTATTCCCTTGGGAGTCGATACCTTTTCCGTCCCCGTGACGATCGCTCGTTTCTGCACCTTTGTGGGGATTGGCATCGGTGTGGGTTGCGTGATCGGTTTCGGCATTTCCTACCTTACCCAACGCTTTGATCTGCCTTTTGTGGAACAGTCTCTGACTCTAGTTTCTGCCTATGGAACCTATCTCGTCACGGAAAAATTAGGCGGATCCGGTGTGATTGGGGTGGTAATTGTCGGGATTATTCTCGGTAATCTCGGTTCGCGCATTGGTATGAGTCCCCGCACGCGCCTGGTAGTTAGCGAATTTTGGGAATTTATCGCCTTTTTTGTCAATTCTATCATCTTTTTACTGATCGGCGATCAAACCCGTTTTGAGAGTCTCGGCAGTCACTTAACCGGGATTTTAATAGCGATCGCTGCTATGGTGGTTTCCCGTCTGTTCTCAATTTTTGGACTAGGGGGAATTAGTAACCTAATTACGGGCAATAGCATCAATTTCAAGGAAAGAACGGTGTTATGGTGGGGAGGATTGCGCGGATCGGTTTCGATCGCCCTAGCGTTAAGTGTTCCTACGTCTATCCCCTACCGTCAAGAAATTATTGACGTGGTTTTTGGGGTGGTTTTATTTACTTTATTGGTGCAAGGATTATCTATACAATGGCTATTAAATGCCCTCAATCTTATTGGTGATCAACCGATTCGCACCGAATATTCGGCCCTAATTGCTCGTCAAATTGCTTTAACTAGGGTGTCTAATTATCTGCAACAACCAGAACGTTTTCCCGATATCGATCCCGAATTTTATCGCGACAAAAAAACTCTGGTGGAAGGACAATTAAAGTCCCTGGAGGATCAGTTGCAAAAATTACTACAGGAACACCCACAATTAAAAGATGTGGTGGCCGAACAATTTCAAGATACTTTACTTGATATCGAAGCTAATACCTACGCAGAATTAATTCGAGCCGGTCGTTTAAATGAAAATCTCGTTCCCCTTTTAGTCGAGGTAGAAGAAGAAAAAGAGATGGTTTAATGATGGTTCTTCGTTACTTGGTATGGTTCGATAGGGGGGCATAAATCGACTAAATCCTTATCTGGCAAGAGATTTAATTGATTAGTTCGCTCTAGATAAAAAACAATTAACAAAAATCGCTAAATGCCTTTCTATATAAGGGTTCCATCCCTTATAAACCCTGTCCATTGCATAACACAAACCGAAGAGCCTTAATGATCAAGTCATGGAAAATCAAAGAATTTTTGCTAAAAATTGCTGAGTTCGATCAGATTGAGGATTATTAAAAAATTCTGCTGGGGGAGCAATTTCCAAAATTAAACCCTGATCCATAAATACCACTCGATCGGCCACTTCTCGCGCGAATCCTACCTCGTGGGTGACACAAACCATGGTCATCCCCGATTTGGCTAAACTTTGCATCGTTTCCAAGACTTCTCGCACCATTTCTGGGTCTAAAGCTGAGGTGGGTTCATCGAATAACATCACCTTCGGCTGCATGGCCAAAGCGCGAACGATTGCCACCCGCTGCTGTTGTCCTCCCGATAACTGAGGGGGATATTTAAGCGCTTGTTCGAGAATACCAACTTTTTCGAGGAGTTTTCTCGCTATTTCCTCCGCTTGCGCTTTTTTCCAACCGCGCACCCACATCGGCCCGAGAGTGACATTATCTAATACCGTCAGATGGGGAAAGAGGTTAAATTGTTGAAAAACCATCCCGACTTCCTGACGGATTGCCTCGATATTTTTCAGGTTGTGGGACACAGTTATCCCGTCAATAATAATGCGACCTTTTTGATAGGATTCCAACCCGTTAAAAGTGCGAATAAAGGTGGATTTTCCTGAACCAGACGGCCCCATAATCACGACAACTTCCTGTTTATTAACGGTGAGATTCACTCCCCGCAAAGCATGAAAGCGGTTATCGTACCATTTTTCCACCGCTTCGGCAATTATAATCGGTTCACTGTTGTGAGAGTCCATATTTTTGAGAGTTTATTGATTATCTGTATCGGGAAACCACTGTTTCTCAAGAATTTGTCTCAGAGAGTAGGGACAAATTATCGGTAAATTTTTTAATCCTGTCTTTTTTTCGGCAATTAAGCGAGCGTTTTCATAGATATTTTCTAACTCTAGTTCTAGAAATTTGCTTAAATTGGTGGTGAGCTTATCTTCTAATTGTACTCGAAAAGTGATAATCTCTGCCGCCCAATGATTACTATTTCTTTCTCTTTCTGGCATCCAAAATTGATAGATTAACAGCTGGATTATTATTTGTAAACTTAAACTTTTAACAGCAGTTTTTTCGCTTCGTCCCCAAGCTGCCAACTCCTCGATTAAATGTTCGTAATCTAACTGATCTAACTGACGATTTTTTAATAACTCGATCGTCTCACTTAACCAGCGATCATATTCCCGTTCATAAAGTTGTTCTAAAGCGAGCATTGTCTTTGATTAAATGGAGACATTATTAAAAATAACCCGTTCCTAGAAATGATAGCATAAAATATCCGAATGGCACTGGATTAGTGTAAATATTCTTGAATTAATGATCATGACAGTCAAAAATGCTTGACCCTGAGGTAAAAAAAAGGTTAAATTATGGTTAGGCTGAGAAGATAACCCACACATCCTAGATAATGAGGCTATCATGGAAATCGATAAACTCAAAGCAATTGCTCAAAAAGTTGAAACCTCTCGTTCTCAAATCCAAAACGAACAGGCAACCAAAACAGCTTTTATTATGCCTTTTTTGCAAGCATGGGGTTACGATGTATTCAATCCCATGGAAGTTCACCCCGAATATAGTGCCGATTTAACTGGATTAAAAGGGGAAAAAGTAGATTATGCTATTTGTTTGGACAATCAACCGATTATTTTGATGGAATGTAAAAGCTGTCATCAAAATCTTGAGCATCCTAAACATAGTTCCCAACTGCATCGATATTTTAATGCAACTGGAGCTAACTTTGGAGTTTTAACTAATGGGATTATCTATCGGTTTTATACGGATATCGTCAAGGATAATATCATGGACGATAAGCCATTTTTTGAGTTTAACATTCTCGACTTTGACGACTCTTCTGTTAACGAATTAAAACGATTTTCTAAATCTAGCTTTAATTCTGACGAACTAGAAGAGGTTGCTCGCAATTTATTGCACACAAAAGAAGTTAAAAAAGTGATTGCCCAGCAATTAAATGATCCTTCCCCCGAATTTGTTAAGTTTTTTGTTAGTCATGTGTATTCTGGGGTGAAAACTGCATCGGTTGTCGAAAAATTCAAAGAAATTATTAAGCGTTCTCTCAAAGAGTATATCAATGATATCATCAAAGAAAAATTTGAGGAAGTTTTAGGAAAAGAACCTGAACCAAATCCTCCTGATACACCAGCAGCAGAAGATACTCCACCAGAAGAAACAGGGGAAGATAAAATTAATACGACCCCCGAAGAATTGGAAGGATTTTACATTATTAAATCAATTCTACGGGAAGAAATCAAGACCGCACGCATTCAATTCAAAGACACTAGAAGTTATTTTGGTATCAACTTAGATGGAAAAGTAACCAAAACAGTCTGTCGTCTGCGCTTCCATGAAAAAACTGGCAAGAAATCAATCAGTATTCCCGATAATGTCGAAACTGGTAAAGAAGCAACCACGAATATAGACAGTCTTGATGAAATTTATGGAGTCGCTGAATTTCTGAAATCTCGTATCCGCTATCTGACTCAAGATACTTATAAAAGCAAGTCAGAAAAAACAGAAAGTATCTAAAATAATTATCCCCTATCTCTTTAATGACCGCAACTATTTCCGATGATCGGTGGATTAGCGAGCAAACTTCAACGCAAATACCATCACTACAAAATCTCTTAACTTTTCTGAAACAACTACTCAAAATGGAGTCGATATAATTATATTTATCTGCTGAAAACTTGGGGAGTTACCAACTAATGCTTAATTCTCTCAATCGCATTTTCTCGCCTTTAGTATCTAGCGTTTTGCTTACTATAATTATCTCCAGTTGTCAAGGTGCAAATGTATTAACTTCGGCGAATAATTCCCAGACCAATCAATGGCAAAAAGTGACCTTAATCGAGGGTTTAGAGCATCCTTGGGCTATGGTTTGGCTACCTAACGGGGAAATCCTCATCACAGAGCGTCCCGGTCGTTTAAGAGTGGTTAGAGAGGGTAAATTAGACCCAAAAGCCATCGCTGGAGTTCCCGAAGTTTTTGCCGTCGGACAAGGAGGACTGCTCGATGTGGCAATTCATCCCCAATTTGCCCAAAATCGCTGGATTTATCTAACTTATGCTCACGGAGACCGGGAGGCTAATCGTACCCGCGTCGCTCGTGCGGTTTATGATGGTGCAAGTTTGCGAGATGTGCGGGTTATTTTTGAAGTTTCCCAGGCAAAAACCGGCTCTCAACACTTCGGTTCGCGGTTATTATGGCTACCGGATGGCACTTTATTGGTAGCGATTGGGGACGGGGGTAATCCTCCCCTACAATTAGCGGGAGATTTAATTAGAAAACAGTCCCAAAATCTGCAAAGTCATTTAGGTAAAATTATCCGCATCAATGACGATGGTTCTCTACCGAAAGATAATCCTTTTCTGGGTTCTAAAATTTGGAGTTATGGTCATCGGAATATTCAAGGAATCAGCTTTGATCCGATGACTCAACGAGTCTGGGCAACAGAACACGGAGCAAAAGGAGGGGATGAATTAAATCTAATTGAAAAAGGTAAAAATTACGGTTGGCCAGTGGTTTCTGCTAGTCAAGAGTACGGTACTAATACCCCAGTTTCCCGCAAAAAATCTCGACCAGATCTGATCGATCCGAAAACAATTTGGACACCTGCGATCGCTCCTTCAGGATTGGTCTTTTATACCGGTAATCGCTTTCCTAATTGGCAGGGAAATTTATTCGCTGGTGGTTTAGTTTCCAGGGATATTCGCCGTCTGGAAGTGGATAAATCCGGTGAAATTATCAATCAAGAAGCGATTCCCATCGGTCAGAGGGTGCGGGATGTGCGTCAAAGTCCCGACGGATTTTTATACCTGCTCACCGATGAAGGTAACGGTCAATTAATTCGCCTTGAACCGCCATCTAATTTGTAAAAGTTCACAGAAATTATTATGGAAACCTTGAAGATTTTTTAGCGACTTCTAGTATAGTTATGTTTGTACGGGAGCAAGCACTCGATTTATGAAGAAAATTTTACAGTTAGCGGGAATTAGTTGCCTTTTGCCGCTGCTTCTAGCAGGTCCGAGTTTAGCGGAAACAGTGGTGGAAAAAGTGGCTCGCACGGGATTTTTGACCGTAGGAACCCGTTTTGATGCGATTCCCTACTCCTACGTCAATGAGAAGGGGGAATTAGTCGGCTATTCTATGGATGTGTTAGAACGAATTAGAAAACGATTGGAAACTCGTCTCGGTCGTCCCGTCACCCTGCAAATGGTGGAAGCGAACCAACCCGGAGAGAAAATTAATCTCATTCGTAGCGGGGAAATCGATATCGCTTGTAGTACGGCTTTCACTTGGGAAAGGGCGAAAGTTGTCGATTTTTCCACCAGTTACAGCATTTCTGGGATTAGGATTTTAGCTAAAAAAGGCAGCAATCTCTCCACTCCTCAATCCCTAATCGGTAAACGCATCGCCTTGGTTCCCACTTCTGCAGCCGTCGATGTGATTAAATTAGTACAACCGCAAGCGACAATTGTTACTACCTACAGCACCGTAGAAGAAGCGATCGAAGCTTTAAAAACTGGTAAAATTGACGCAATAGCGGGGGATGGCATCTCTTTAGCGGGAACAATCCTCAGAGATAACCCTCAAGCTTACGAAATCGTCCCCGAAGAAGCTCTAGCTAATTTTGGCATTGCTTGCATGGTTCCCGAAAATAACTCTACTTTTTTGGATGATGTCAACTATGCCATTGTTAAAATGATGCAGGATTACATCACTAATGATACGGCCACCGTTAGTCAAATCGATCGCTGGTTCGGTAGTCAAGGCATGGTTCCCATCCCCCCAGAATTATTAAAGGGGTTTTTTGCCTTCAAAGTTATCGAACACGCCCAAATTAATCCCCAAGAAGCCAAATAGGAGCATAAATTCAGGTGAATATCAGCAATAAAACTGGTTTAGTCGGCTTTCTTCTCGCTTTATCTGCTTTCGGTCTGACTAGCACTGCCCAGGCTGCCTCAGAGGAGGCTAATCCCATTGAAGCGCGTTTAAGTCGTCTATCTAGCGCTGTACGCGAACGGGTTAACCAACTGCCAGAAGGTACTGCCGATCCTAGTTTACAAGCTTTAGGCTGGGGAGATGGTCGCGGTCGCGGTTGGGTGAATAGTCGTGTCGGTGGTTGGGGAGATGGTCGCGGTGGTAGTTTCGTTAATGCGCGGCCCTGGCGCAATGGTTGGTCTGACGGTGGCGGTTTCTTTAATTCCCGACCGCGCTGGGGTAATGGTGGCAGTTTCTTAAATCGTTGGTAATTAGGTTGGGTGAGGGGATAACTTTCATCCTCGTCCCAACCCTGGTTTGACGAGAAAATCTAGGGTTTATAACTGGGAAAATCGATATAACCTTCCTTGTCAAAAGAATACCAATCCTTCATCTCAGCATCGGGATTAAGGGGCCAATTATTGGCGAATCTTTCCACCAAATCGGGATTACTGATATAGGGGCGACCGAAAGCAATTAAATCCGCATCTCCTAACTGAATAGCGGCTTCAGCAGTTTCTTTTGTATAACCACAATTGCCGATTAAAGCACTATTAAAAACAGCCCGAAACTCGGATAAAAGCATCGGTTTACCCTTTTCATGAAAACCAAAAGCCAAGCCATCTAGCAGATGCAAATAAGCTAAATTGTACTCATTTAATCTTTGGGAAATATAGAGAAAAGTTTCTCGAAAATCCTCGGAACCCATGTCATTATAAACCCCATTGGGAGACAGACGCACCCCCACCCGATGACTGGGAAAAACAGTTAAAATTGCCTCGACTACTTCCTGTAAAAAACGATAGCGATTTTCCAAACTGCCACCGTACTTATCCTGACGCTGATTAGTGGCCGATTGTAGAAAAGTATCGATTAAATAACCATTAGCTCCGTGAATTTCTATGCCATCAAACCCCGCTAATTTTGCCCTCTGAGCGGCTTTACGGTAATCGGCGACAATTGTGGGGATTTCCTCGGTTTCTAAGGCTCTAGGGGTCTCGTAGGGCTGTTTGCCTATGGGTGTGTGCAACTCCCCCTTAATCTTAATTGCGGAAGGGGCAACCGGTAAAGCCCCATTTTCCTGAAAACTGGGATGAGAAGCGCGACCACAGTGCCACAATTGACAAAAAATTGGTGTTCCTTTTCTTTGGGCGATTTTTGTCACTATTTGCCATGCTTGCGCTTGTTCATCGGTGTAGATACCGGGGGTATTTTGCCAACCGTTAGCTTGGGGAGAAATTACCGTCGCTTCTGTAATCATTAATCCGGCGCTGGCCCTTTGCCGGTAATACTCGGCCATTATCTCATTAGCAAGACGTTTTTCTCCGGCTCGCGCTCGCGTCATGGGAGCAAGCACAAGACGATTTTCTAAGTTTAAATCTCCCAATTTAAATTGACTTAAAAGAGCCAGGGAAGTAGTGAAGGAAGTCATCGAATTTGCCGATAGAGAGTTTAGGTTAATTTTACCGCAATTAGTTAAAACCAGACAATCACACCCGAGGATGATTGACTGGCTATCTGCGAGATTGTTCCTCTCCTAAGTGAGGAGAATTAATCGGGTCAATTAGCTGACTATAATTGATCTTGTTCATAAATATGACTATAATTACCAGTTATTTAATTTATTCATCTTCCAAAATTAAAGAGACATAAACTATATTTTATGGTAGTTGAGTCATGATGGTTCGGGATAAAATAGTGTAATTACGCTTATGTTTATCTGACCAGAAATAGTCATTGTCGAGATGTCTAGTAACTGGTGTTTTACCGATCAAATAGACTTCCTAGGGACTGAAACGAAACCCTTACTATTCGGTACTTGCTAATTTCAAGAGGGTTTTTCAGAATCAGCGTTTTTTAGGAAACCTACCCAAAAATACCCAAAAGAGGCAAACAGCCTCTAGATTGCGTTGATAAAAATGGGAAAACACGAGTTTTTAGCAAGCATAGTTCATTTAATTGTGCTAATCTCCAAAAAATAGCTATTTTTTCACGATTTATTTAGAACTAATTTATTAGTAAAAAAAGATGTTAAAACAGTCTTGATCGACTTGGGCTTTGTGGCTAGTATGTAAAGCATCTAGCTTCTTCATTGGAGACACCTGAATGAAAGCCCTATTACTGTGGCCGCTGATGCCCAACTCCTTTTGGTCCTATCAAGAGACTTTAGATCTAGCCGGTTTAAGAGCAACCAATCCGCCCCTGGGTTTAATTACGGTGGCAGCCCTGTTACCATCGGATTGGGAAATCCGGTTTGTCGATCGCAATGTCCGATTAGAAACAGCTTCGGATTGGGAGTGGTGCGATTTGGTAATCATCTCCGCCATGATCATTCAGAAAAAGGACTTTCAAGAATTGATTGCCAAAGGGTTGCAGTTGGGTAAAAAAGTGGCTGTAGGCGGGCCTTACCCCACCTCCTATCCAGAAGTTGCCCAAAAAGCTGGGGCAGATTACCTGATTCTCGATGAAGGAGAACTGACAATCCCTCTGTTCCTAGCGGCCCTGGAGCGGGGTGAACCGAGTGGTGTCTTTAGAGCCAGCGAGAAACCCGATGTCACCATGACACCGATCGCCCGCTATGATCTACTAGATCTGGATGCCTATCTGGCGATTACCGTGCAGTTTTCTCGCGGTTGCCCCTTTCAATGCGAATTTTGTGACATCATCAACCTCTATGGCCGCAAACCGCGCACCAAAACCCCAGAACAAATGTTGGCTGAGTTGGAGACGTTATATCAACTGGGCTGGAGGCGCTACATTTTTGTTGTGGATGACAACTTCATTGGCAATAAGCGGAATGCCAAGGTGTTTCTGCGGGAGTTGATCCCCTGGATGGAACAACACCAGTATCCCTTTAAACTGATTACGGAAGCTTCCCTTAATCTGGCCGAAGACAGTGAACTGATCGAGTTAATGGTCAAGGCCGGCTTTATGCTGGTGTTTATGGGGATTGAGACACCAGATACCGATAGCTTAATGGGCATTAACAAGGTTCAAAACACCCGCCAATCCCTGATCGAATCCTGTCACAAAATTACCCGCATGGGGCTGCAGATTATGTCTGGCTTCATTATCGGTTTTGACAATGAGAAACCTGGCGCAGGGCAGCGGATCAAAGATTTTATTATGGAGGCGAGTATTCCCCAGGGGCAGTTTAGCCTGCTCCAGGCACTGCAAAATACCGCCCTGTGGAATCGCCTGCAACAGGAAGGTCGTCTGGTGGATGGCATGGGTACTTTCCATCAGGGAGCGATGATGAACTTTGAGCCAACTCGCCCGGTGGAAGAGATTACCGAAGAATACATCGACGCTTTCTGGGAAATCTACGATCCTGTTAACTACCTGAAACGAACCTTCAACCATTTCATGATCATGGGGGGATGGCGCGGCAAATCGAACCGTAAATTAGATTGGCAACAGTGGCAATTGTTCCGTTCCTTGCTCTGGCGGCAGGGGATTGTCCGACCGACGCGCTTCCGTTTCTGGTGGCAACTGGCGGTGATTGCCTGGGTCAAACCCCGTCTGCTAGAAGAGTATCTAGCGACCCTAGGGATAGGTGAGCATTTTTTTGCCTATCGCTATGAAGTCAGAGAACAATTACTAAAACAACTAGCCGATTTAAAGCAACAGAAAGCAAGGGTAGCCCAGCTGGAAAAAACGCTCAAAAGCTAGACAATAGCGCCGAGGAACAGTCATTTATCCCTAAACAGCGCTCTTGAATCCTACCCCAAAGTAGAGCAACAAAAAGCGAGTGGGGTTGTTTGACTGTCAAGTCAGGTAATCTGTCCCCACAATTCATTCAAACTTACCGAAAAATTGGGTTGAAAGCCTCGCCCTTTTAGGG
>NZ_JADEXI010000112.1:0-10526 GCF_015207185.1 Microcystis sp. LEGE 08355
CTCATTAAGCTGGCGATCGCTGAATAGAGTGTGACACTTCATAATTCTTAGTAATCGCTAAAAGTTTTACTATACAAGGGCTAGAGCAACTTTTGATTTCAACGACTAGGGTGCGGAATGTGGGTTACTGTTTACTGGACGGCTACGCCGTGCCTTTGGCAACACTGAAAAAAGCTCCCAGTCCCTAATCACTTTAAAAAAATTTGCTATGATATAGGGACTTGTTTAGTATTTGGTAAAAATAACCATAAGTGCCACCGTGTTCACCACTGTTCAACCCGCCAATCGATCGAGCTTACCTGATGACCTATTTACAGCAATTAAAGAGCTTAAACAGGAATTAAACGCCGTTATTCTGGCTCACTACTATCAAAATTCTGACATACAGGATATAGCTGATTATATTGGTGATTCTCTAGGTTTATCCCAACAGGCTGCCCAAACGCCAGCAGATGTGATCGTATTTGCGGGGGTTCACTTCATGGCAGAAACAGCTAAAATCTTAAATCCAGATAAGTTGGTATTGCTGCCGGATTTAGATGCAGGATGTTCTTTAGCAGATAGTTGTCATCCTGAAGATTTTGCTCGTTTTAAAGCCCAATATCCCGATCATATCGTGATTTCCTATATTAATTGCAGTGCAGAAATTAAGGCCATGAGTGATATTATCTGCACCAGTTCCAATGCAGTCAAAATAGTCAATCAAATCCCTGCCCATCAACCGATTATCTTCGCTCCCGATCGCAATTTGGGACGTTATGTCAGTCAGCAAACTGGTAGAGATTTAGTCCTGTGGCAGGGTAGTTGTATTGTCCATGAAACTTTTTCCGAACGCAAGATAATAGAATTAAAAGTTGCCCATCCAGAAGCAAAAATTATCGCCCATCCTGAGTGTGAATCATCGGTTTTACGCCATGCCGATTATATTGGTTCCACGACGGCACTATTAAATTATTCCCTGAAAAGTTCTGAAAAAACCTTTATTGTCGCCACAGAACCAGGGATTATTCACCAGATGCAAAAATCCGCACCAGAAAAACTATTTATACCCGCACCAGGTTTGAATAACTGTGCTTGTAATGAGTGTCCCTACATGAGACTGAACACTCTCGAAAAATTGTATCTCTGTATGCGAGATAAAACTCCAGAAATTACTATTTCTGAAGATTTAAGACTTAAGGCACTGTTGCCGATTCAAAGAATGTTAGAAATGTCTTAATCAGTTATCAGTTATCAGTTATCAGATGTGAGTTTTCAGTTCATTAGACATATCGAAAAATTATAACTCAATCAGAGTTTGCTTTGATAACTTGTACTAATTAGTCGTTCGGCACTGAAATATATACCTGTCGTTGCCAATTCAATTTAACTGAAAAATATGGGTACATTAAAATCATTTTTATTTGGGTAAGTTTCTTGTCTAGAAAGAATTTTAGTCTTGAGTATAATATTAGGTAGAAGTCTACTGATTACTGATTACTGAAATGCTGAAGATAAATTTTTTCGTTGTGTTTGATCGATTGAAAAAAATCGACAATGGGACGAGGATAATTAACCCCTAAAATCACCCCATAACGCTTTTGTTCCTCTGGAGATAACTTATAAGGTTCGTGAATTTTATCGCCTTTTATTAGAGCTAATTCGGGCAACCAGTGACGTAAATAATCGCCTTTGGGATCATAATCTCTCGACTGTTTAGGGATATTAAAATAACGAAATCCCCTTGCGTCATTGCCGACACCAGCAGTGTAATTCCAATTACCCCAATTACTACAGACATCATAATCAATTAATAATGACTCGAACCATTCTGCTCCTAGGCGCCAATCAATAGCGAGATTTTTGGTCAGAAAACTAGCGACATTTTGCCGGCCACGATTTGACATAAATCCTGTAGCGGCTAACTCTCTCATATTAGCATCTACAAGGGGATAACCGGTTTTTCCCTCACACCAGAGATTAAATCTTTCCCAATCTTCTAGCCAAGGTAAATTAAGTTCTTGCAAACCAGATTTATAGAAAATTTTATTCCCGTGTTTACTGCAAATGAATCGGAAAAAATCTCGCCACAATAATTCAAAAATCAGCCAATAGGTAGAGTCATTTTTTACTCTTGTTTGCTCATATTTTTTTACTTCCTCATAGATATAACGGGGGGAAAGACAGCCAAAACTTAACCAAGCTGAGAATTTTGAGGAATAATTAGTCCCTAACATTTCATTGCGGGTTTCCTTATAAATTTTTAAGGAATCACTATCCCAAATATATTCTTTAACCCGTGATTTTCCTGCCATTTCACCCCCTTGAAACGACAAAACACCTCCCCAGTCTAGAATGGGTTCTGTTAAGCCCAAATCGTTTAAACTAGGAAGATTTCCCCAATCTATTTTAGGTAATTTTGTCAACTTTTTCGGACTGGGATAAGTTGTTCTTATTTCCCAATGACGTTCTACTTGTTTACGAAAATTAGTAAATAATTCCGGTAGTTGATTAAGGGTAAAAGGTAAATCTTCAGGATGATATAAAGTGGCTGTCCAAAAAGTTTTGATCTGCGCAGGAACCCTAGATAAAGCCTTATTTAACGCTTTTTCTACCACTAATTCCTCTGCTGTTACCTCTTGATGATAATAAACCTTGGCTATCTGCAATTCTTGAACTAATTGCGGGATAATTTCCTCTGGTTTTCCCCGTCGGATAATTAAATTACCGCCTAAACTTTCCAGAGATTGTCGTAAATCTGCTACGCTTTCTAATAAAAATTTAGCCCGGAACTTGCCAGTTTTTGGAAACCCGTAGGAAGTAAGAGCAAATTGACGCTCATCAAAACAATAGAAGGGAATTATCTCTAATTGTTCTTGAATGGCTCGATAAATTGCCTCGTGATCGTGAACTCGCAGATCATTGCGATACCAAATTAAAACCCGCATTTAACATCAATTAAAAGTTGATAACCGATAAATCAGTAGTTAGGTGTTAAAAACTATCAGACACCCCCCTTAATAAGGGGGGATCTATCTTCAATTTAATTATCTTTTGCCGTAGTAATGGCTATAGTAACGATAATTGTGGTCTTTCCGACTAACGTTATTAGCCACTAAACCTAACACGGAAATGTGGGATAATCTCAGATCTTCGAGCAGATTTTTCAGCACAAAGCGATCGGTTTTGCCCAATTTGGTGACGAGAATTAGGCCAGTGGCCATGGCGGCGAGAATTTTGGCATCGGCAAAAGCGGCGATCGGTGGTAGATCGTAGATAATTAGATCGAAAGCGTGGTCTTGCTGTAATTGCGAGATCATCTCCTGCATTCTCTGGGAAGAAAGCAAGCGGGTTGGATCTGGGGGAATTGGACCGGCGGTAAGAATCGATAAATTCTCGTAGCGGGGTAGGGATTGAATTGCCTCGTTCCAATCGAGACCCTCGGCGATGACATTACTAAGGCCGTGGTCGTTATCAAGATTAAGTCGATGGTGAATATCGGGTCGTCGCAGGTCGGCATCCACCAGCAAGACTTTTTGTCCCATACGAGCGGCAGCCTTAGCGATATTCATTGCCATGGTGGTTTTACCATCTGCTGGTGATACAGAACTAATCACGAGGGACTTGAGGGGGGAATCGGAACCGAGGAGGCGAATATTGGTGTTAAGAGTGTGGAAAGCTTCCGAGAAGGGGGAGAAATTATAGTAGGAGGGGTTTTCTTCGGCCGATTTTGGGGTAGTATTAGGGATAGTGATTTTGCGATCGCCGACTGTTAACTGGGGTAGGGCGGCGGTGATCACCTTTTCGATCGTACCGAGGTCTTTTTGCCAGGGAATTGCACCTAAGAGGGGTAGTTTAGTATCTTCTTTTAGTTCATCTGCACTATGATGAACAGGGTCTAATCTTTCAGCTAAAAAGGCCGCCCCTAAACCTAGTAACAGACCACCGATAACCCCTAAAGCCAGATTTCGCACGGGTTTAGGAGAAACGAATTCTTCCTCTACTTCTGGAGGGGAAATTAGTTGCCAAGGCACTACTTGTTGTGCCACTTTCAGTTGGAGTTTTTGTTGTTCCTCCAGAAAACGGCCGAGACTGGTGGTGGCGATTTCCAATTCTCGTTGCAAATCCGTATAACGACGGGCTAAAACCGCCAGATTTTTGACCGAGGCTTTCTGTTGTTCGAGGGCTTGGGCAAGGGATTTTACCTTAATTTCTAGGGTTTGGCGACTGTTAGCGGCTTCCACCAATTGTTGGGTTAGTTCTACTCGCAGAGCGCTCTGAGATACCAAAGCCGGGGAATTACCCACTGTCTGGGGCAGTTTTTCCCCTAGGGTTCTCTGGGCCTCGTTTTGCAGTAGGGGCAGTAAATTGGCTCTTTTTTCCTCTAGGGTGGTGATTATCGGGCTATCCTTGGCAAAAACTGCCGATTGTTTCGCCAGTTCCACTTCCACTTCCTGCAGCTGCTTGAGCAAATCTTGATAACCGGGAGATTCACTGAGATAAGTGGCGATAATTGCTTGATTGGGGGCTAATCCCACCTGTTGCTGTAAAGCTTGATAGCGAGAGTTAATTTCGTTAAGGGCGACTTGGGCTGCCCGATAATCTTGTTCAGTAGTGGTTAACTGTTGTGATAAACGAGTCGCCTCTTTATCGGGATCCAGGAAATTGTATTGCTGCCGGAATTGCTGCATTTGTTTTTGTAGAGAATTAACTCGTTCCCGCAGCACGGGCAATTGAGCGTTAACAAAATCTAAGCCTTGATTAATTTCGGTCTTCCGTTCCTGAGAACTATAGTTTAGGTAATGACGGGCTAAATTATCTAAAACCAGCTTAATTTTTTCTGGTTCCGCATCTTGATAGGAAATTTCTAAAACTTTCGTCTCTTTTAATTGACTAATTTCGAGATCAGATTTGCCAGTTTTACTAATTAAATCACTGTAGGTAAAGTCGGGATACTTAGGAGTTATTTTACTAAGGATGGGGTTAAGGAGTTGAGGACTGGTTAAAACAGCGATTTGGGTATCATAATCGATGTCTTCACCACCTAGCTGAGGTAGGATATCTTGGGCTGCCAGTCTGGAAGAACTTTTATTTTCCTCAATCGGTTGACCGATGAGCAGCAGGAATCTACCTTGATAGATAGGGGTTTTTAAGAAAGTCCAAGCAGCGATCGCACCTGTTACTCCTAGGGTGATGCCAGCGATTATCAACCAGCGATGCTTGACCACAGAAAGGACTTGACGCAGGTTGAGTTCCTCTTCTTCCTGCGTCGGGGAGGGGATAAAAGCCGGTTGAGCAAAAACTGGTAGATTTGCTTGACTTTGGGTTTTCAAAGCCCCGTTTTGTTGGTTGTTCATCGCCCCGTTTTGTTGGTTGTTCATCATTAATCAAATATTCAAGGGATAACTCTATTAAAAGATTTTGCGGTGGCAATCTGGCTCGATCAATCACCGCTTAATCATAACACCGTGCTACGATGATAACTCTAGTTTTTCCAGAACTGCCAATTTTTGTCCCGCCTCGTCTTATGGTTAAGCTTGCTGATAATTCTACCCACCGTTCAGAAAATCGATTATTAAAAAAGGAGAAAAGCCAGCCATGACCGGAAGCTCGGCCGGACACCCCAGATGGACAGATGAGATGCTAGATGAATTGGCAGACTCAGTTTCGGGAGTCAAAGACTCATACCATTGTTCTTTATTCGCGT
Organism: Microcystis sp. LEGE 08355; assembly: GCF_015207185.1. Taxonomy (NCBI): domain Bacteria; kingdom Bacillati; phylum Cyanobacteriota; class Cyanophyceae; order Chroococcales; family Microcystaceae; genus Microcystis; species Microcystis sp. LEGE 08355. The sequence continues at coordinate 5,687 of NZ_JADEXI010000112.1, forward strand.
CACAACGAATGCCGGCTTGGCAAGCATTCGAGCGTGGATGTCTGTCATGGATTCAGAAATTTGGTATCAGTTTTGGAATTGCGCAAATCAGTTTCGGAATTGCGCGAATCGGTTTCAGAGGTTAAAGATTCAGTAGAAGGGTTACAATTGACAGCACAAGCACTGTTACAAATCGCCGCACAGCCACAACGAGAAAATGAAGCAAGGAGAGCAGAAATTGCTGAAATCAGACAAAGACAGGAAGAGTCAGACAAGCGTTTTGAGGTTTGGCTGTCAGAAGTTCGCTATTTAATTCGGCAAATTAAACCAGAAAATCAATCATAAGCTTGAGGAAAATGGCGGCGATTGCGTCTATAATTATCTATAATTTAAGCAGCTATTGAAACTGAGAAGAGAGAAAAACAAGCCATGACAAGAAGGGATGGAGAACGGACGAGATGGACAGATGAGATGCTAGATGAATTAGCAGACTCAGTTTCGGAAGTCAAAGACTCGGTTTCGGAATTGAGAGAATCAGTTTCAGAATTGCGGGAATCAGTTTCAGAAGTTAGAGATTCAGTGGAGGGGGTAAGATTAACGGCACAAGCACTGTTACAAATAGCTGCTCAACAACAGCGAGAAAATGAAGCTCGGCAAGCAGAATTTGCCGAAATCAGGCAAAGACAGGAAGAGTCAGACAAGCGTTGTGAGGTTTTGCTCTCAGAGGTACGGTATCTGATTCGGCAGATTAAACCAGAAAATCAATCATAAGCTTGATAAAACCAGCGGCGATTGCGTCTCCACAATTTAACCTAACCTTTTGTGAAACTAATTTACAAAATAATTGATAAACTATCATGGAGTAAAAATTATTGTTGGCTAAATTGTTAAAAGGTCTCTCGAGTAGGATGTTTCAGCTATCGAAAAGGATCGAATATTATGGTGGCAAAGTGGAGAGCAGTGGTGGAAAAGCTGAGTCCTGGATTGCGAAAGATTCTGGGCAATGTCGGTTGGCTATTTGCCGAGCGTCTGCTGACCATGATACTAGCTTTTTTTGTCGGAATTTGGGTAATTAGATATTTAGGGTCAGAAAATTTCGGAAAATTGAGTTATACTACCAGTTTTGTCGCTCTTTTTAGTGCGATCGCTCAATTGGGGTTGAATGCCATCGTCATCCGCAATATCGTCCAAGAGGAAAAAGCCGCTCCAGAGATTTTGGGTACTGCTTTTGTGCTAAAGTTAATCGCTAGTTTATTGACAATTATTATAATTGGTATGGCCATCTGGACGTTTGAGACCGATCCTGACGTTCGCTGGATGACCTTAATAATTTCCTTTAGCTTAATGTTCAGTGCTTTTGACGCAATCGAGTTTTGGTTTCAATCACAGGTACTTTCAGGAGTCTTGGCTATTCTGAGAAGCGTCCAGTTAATTATGAGTTCCCTGATCAAACTTTCATTTATTGCCTTCAAGTTGCCGTTAATGGCTTTTGTCTGGTTAATTCTGGCAGAGCAGGTTGTGAAGGTGCTGGGAATGGTCTGGGTTTACCCTAAGTACCACCAATCTATATGGCAATGGAGAGTCAATTGGTCGAAAGGGTTAGAAATGCTGCAAGATTCGTGGCCGCTGATCCTATCGGGTGTCATGATAACGATTTACATGAAGATCGATCAAGTTATGCTCGGTAATATGGCAAATGCTCAAGCAGTGGGAAACTATGCGGCGGCGGTCAGGTTCTCAGAAATTTGGTATTTTATTCCTATGGCAGTTTGTTCTTCTGTCTTTCCCGCAATCCTGCGGGCGAAGCAGAGGAGTGGAGAGGAATATCATGCTAGACTACAACAACTGTACGATCTCATGGCTTGGATGGCACTGTCGATAGCGATTCCTATGACCTTTGCTTCAGTACCTTTGTTGACAACTTTGCTCGGCAAGGAGTTTGCTGAAGCTGGTACAATTCTAGCATGGCATATTTGGGCTGGTCCTTTCGTCTTTTTGGGGGTGGCTCGCAGCAACTGGTTAATGGCTGAAAACTTCACTCGGTTTAGTTTTTTGACAACTTCATTAGGAGCGATTGTCAATATTTTGTTGAATTTCCTTCTTATTCCTCCTTACCAAGGTGTAGGAGCCGCGATTGCTACTATCATAGCCTATGCAGTAGCTTCTCACATTAGTTGTTTACTTTATCCTCCTATGTTCAAACCTGGCTTGATGTTAACTAAAGCTTTGTTTATACCATTTCGTTTTCAGCAAAATCTAAATTATTTTAATAAAATAAAGCAGATCCTAATATAGTCTTGAAATTAAAACAACTAATGTCATGAAACAAACAATCAGAAACTTTTTAGTATGGATTTTAGCAAGACCTTTTTTTTATAGCTTCAACGTCAGGCTATATTCATTGACACTAAATTTTCTAGGAATTTTGAATTGGAAGAATGATAAAATAAGTGGTGAGTATTCTTTTCTTGCCAAACTGACAAAAAATTTTCAACCAGGTTCAGTCGTACTTGATATCGGAGCAAATGTTGGCAATTATTCTAACTTAATCAAACAACTTAACTCAGGAGTTATGATTTATGCCTTTGAGCCGCATCCGAAAACTTTTAAAATACTTCAAGAGAATGCCATTAAAAATAAGTATAAGGCTTTGAATTTAGGTTGCGGTAAAAGTAAATCGAAATTGGAACTATATGATTATAAAAATCAAGATGGCTCATCTCATGCTTCTCTGTATAGAGGTGCTATTAATGAGCTTCGCCAGTGTAACTCAGTTTCACATTTAGTGGACGTTATCGATCTAGATAGCTTTTTGTCTGAGCAGAATATACAAAAAGTAAACTTGCTTAAAATTGACGTTGAGGGGAATGAATACAGTGTCCTTGAGGGGCTGAAGGAAGCTCTTAAAAAAGGTATGATTGAGATTATCCACTTTGAGTTTAATGAAATGAATATTTTTAGTAGGACTTTCTTTAAAGATTTTTACGACCTATTAGAAGATTATAAAATTTTTAGGATGTTGCCAAGTCATCTATTGCCATTAGATACATATAGTCCCATCTTTTGTGAAATATTTGCCTATCAAAATATAGTTGCTGTACATAAAAACTATAGATTAAATCTATAGACTGGACTGAGACTAACAATTATTTTTCGTTAAAACAATATCCAAAACAAATATGAGATTATTATATGACTAATCTTCCAACGCTTAATCTTGTCAAGAAGCTATCCTACCACAATAGCTTCTTGAAATATGTATTACTATTTCTCGGCTTAATTGTATGGATTATAATACCGATAATTGGTATTTTTCCCCTTCTGCTTTTCATCCATTTTAATTTTAATAGCAAGAAAAATAAAATAAATGGGCTAAATTTAGTAATTTTAATATTAATTGCTGTAACAACTGCAATTTTTACGTCATCCCAGAACATTATTTCTGATACTGCAGTTTATGTAACAAACTATGAAGACTTAGGGCGATATAGCCCATTTGAATTAGCTCATGGCAAAGGTGTTGAATTTATACTCCCTTTATTGAGCTATCCTATTTATATAATTTCTAATGGTTCTAGATACTCTTTTTTATTCTGTTGGTCTTTATTTATTAATTTGGCGACTATCTATATAGCTATTAAATTATCAAAAGAAAATTTTGCTTTGATTTTATTTTATACAATAGCAAATCCAGTGTTCTTTATACAAATATTTTTAATGAGGCAATTTATTGCCAGCACCTTTGTACTACTCGCCATAGTTAATCTAGAGAGTGAGATAGCTACCTGGGGATTTTATGCGATAAGTATTTTTACTCACTTTACTAGCATTATGTATTTGCCCATTATTATATGGGGAATAAAAGGGACTAATTGGATACGCAAATTATTTTCTATCTTTACGAATAATCTAGTTTTTAAAATTCTAGTTTTGTTTTTACTTATATCAGCTTTCGCAATCGGTATTCGATACGATACTTTATTGAAGTTTTTTGATATCCTTAAAGGAACTGAAGCTTTATATGCAAAATCTCGTTACTGGGCTGCTGAAAACAAAGATACTGGCTTAGGAATTAGTCGTACAAAAATAGTTGAATTTTTAACTATTTTTTTGATCAATAGCTTCATGTTAAAAAAAAATCAGCAATCTCCTAGAAATAAAAATAGAGATCTGATTATGTCTATAATCTTTACATATTTATTTTTCTTATGTCTGATAACAAGTAATATTGGTGGACATTTTAGTTTAAGAATTGGTTTATTGTTGCTTGGTTTTTCTGGAATTTTCTACTACCAACTTCTCGATAAAAAATGGAAAATTCCAGATATAAAAAATATTTTTATTGCCATTAGCCTTATTGCTGTATTTGTCAGGTTTTTCTATTTTCTTTATAATCAAGGAAAGGTAGAATTATATTATCTTAACGGTCAACCATTTGAAAATTCTATATTGGAGTACATAAAATTAGCTTACGAAAGCTTTACCAACGACGTACAAATAGAAAGATTTCGTTAAACATACACAAATAACTTCTTTGCTGTATCATTAGTTGATTGCTGTCCTAAAAAAGTGTTTACTCAATCATCCTAAAGTTTTAGCTTCCAGATTTTAATTCTACCATTATTTGCGATCAAACAAAGTGAAGATAAATGAAGTTGGACACAGCTGCAATCGCCTTTGATATAATAGGAGCAAAGATGCTGCCTGCAAGAAAAGTCATGACACAAGAATATATGGCTCTTCGTTACCCTTTATGCTAAATCAACAGACAAGATGCCAAGATAACATACTTCTAACCCAAAAATTCCGAAAGTTTCTAAAGCCATAGCCTCTCCGTTTTATTAGTTTAAGTTTATTGTTG
>NZ_JADEXI010000113.1:0-10509 GCF_015207185.1 Microcystis sp. LEGE 08355
AAATGATGGAGGATCATTTTGGGTCTGATTTGTTTTTGTTAATGATCAGACAGTACCTGATGAGCCTTTCTTTGTCAACTCTTGAGGTTGATGCGTTTCATTTTTGAATTGGCGGAGTTACTTCTTAATAATTGGAATTTTTGAGTTTTGATTTCTTCTGTTGCTATGGTAATAATTTTTTGAGTGAAATATTCAATCAGTAGAGGATGTATGGTAAAGTAGTCATCTTTTTTATCTAACAGAATTTTGCTAGATAATGATCTAATTCCTTCTTGGATACTTTTACCGTCAGGTTCAATGATAACATTATGTTCTAGCTCCGACAAAGAAACTGGATTTCGATTAATCGCTAACTCAAAAATAATCGCTTTTTCTAAATTAGATAGTTGCTGAAAGTAAGAATTTAAAATAGACTCGATTTTTTTTATCAGAAGATTCCCTTTTAAAAGAAAATCCGAGAGATTATTATGATGAACTCGTTGAATATGATGAGCGATAGATTTGATGAATAAAGGATTGCCGTGACAGACTTGTTGAATTAAAAATTGCCATTCATCCTCTGAACCATGAAAGGTGTCAATATCTCCCAAAATTTGCCGTCCAGTTTGATAGTCAAGTCCTTGTAACTCTCGGAAATAGGTTGAAGTCTTATTTCCCACTAACGATTCAAGTTCTTGAGGAATTTTTCGACTGGTTATAATTAAACAGCTATTGTGCTTTGACTGACCAATTGCTTGTAAAATTTCACTATATTCTCGATAGTTTTCATGCTCAATAATCGCATCAATATTATCTAAAAATAATAAACAACGATATTTGGCTAGTATCTTGATAAATTTTATCAGTTTTATTTTAAATCTATCTTCTGTCTTAAAACTGATATTTTGTGAAATAATATTACTTATATTTTCAAGAAATTCTAGGGGTAAAGGAGGATTCAAAAAAGACCAATAGATAACACGAGAAAATTCCTCTTGAATTTGCTCAATCAGTTTACAGACAAGAGATGTTTTTCCGATTCCTGCTATTCCGAAAATTCCGATAATTTTACACGGGGGACTATTTTGAAAAAACTTTTGTTTTAATAATTCTAGTTCTTTTTCTCTCCCATAAATCTGAGAAGTATCAGGAATTAATCCGAAATTATCATAATTTATTTCTGTTTTAACCGATGAGTTTTCAAGACCAGGACATTTACGCTTATCCCATTCTTCCTCAAATTTCCACAAATTTTCTTCTGTAAATGAACTCCAAAGGTTGAGGGTGAAGTGCCTTTGTCGTGATCCTTGAGGATTCGTGCGATTATCTGTAAGAATTCCCCAATCTTTTAAAACATCAAGAACATTTCTCATCTGAATTGTAGTGAGGGAAATAACTGATGTTTTTTTAGTACCAGCGTTGCAAAAATCTACCAAAACCTTTAATTCTGTTTTGACAATTAGTTTTGGGTGAGGTTTATCATATTTCAACCAGTTATAGATTATTTTATCTGACCAATAAGCTTGATCTACTAATTCACCGTTTACATACGTTAATAATCTTCTTAACAAAAGAGAAAGTTGTTCTTTAACTGTATCACTTGTATTTAGTCTTGGCATAATCTATGAAGATAATTTTTCTCATTATAGCTATATTTTCAATGTTGATTAATATTTTCTAAGGAATCTGGGAAGGATTTGAGGGTTAAAAATTTTTCTGGGATGAGGTGGTCGCCTACTTCTATAGGAATTTTAGTATATTGAGGGCGTGATAAAGAATCGGGTTCAATTAAAACATGGTACATCGTTAATCGGAAATCAGGGTCAAGATTAACTAGGGCAGAAATAGCTCCATCAGAATTTTGAGAAGCATATTTTTTATTTGTTATATCATCAGTTTGTGAAAAACAATCAAAACTACTAGGATGTCTATGCCAAAGTCCAAGAAGTTCTATAGGTTCCTGATAATATCTTCCTATTTTCTTAGATAAATGATTAATATACTCAGTATCATATTCAAAATAACCTGGTTGAAAAATAGGATGTATGCCTGGATCTAATGTTTCGAGAATATACCATATATTAACTGTTTTTATTCCCAAGAAAATTCCACCTGTTTCTGTTTTAGAGCTTTCATAGGTTTCGGCGACAATTGCTAAAAAGGCTCTCTCTGAAAAAATAGTTTGGAGTTTTAAGTAGTTTAACATTTTTACTAAACTGATTCGTGTTGGGGATTGTCACAGGACATTTCTTGAAAGTAAGGTTCTCTGAAATATTCTATCTTTTTTGCCATAATTGGATCGTGACCTTGAATAAAAATTATTTGTTCATTGCGATTCATTCTCATGATTTCATCAGGATGTAGAAGGTCTCTAACTTGTTGGTTTCTTGTAGTTCCAGAACTTGTGCTATTGCCACCAACTTGACCATAACTTTGATTTTGACCCTCGCTAGTCGATATCACTTCAATTGTTGTTTTGCCTAGCTTTTCTGAGACATATTTGGCCGTCTCTAAGTCGGCGACCCCAAAATACTGCTGCACCTTGCTACTAGAAATAAATGGTTGCCATTCATCATTGGGATAAAGTGCTTTTATTTGAGATAAATCTTGTAAAATTGTCCAAATAGTTGCGCCATAACCTCTGACAATTGAAACAGCATCTCTTAGAGAATCCATCCGACCTAATTGTGCCATTTCATCTAGTAAGAATAAAACTCGATGTCTCGGTTTACCTTGAACACTTAAAATGGCTCGAATAGCCGTACTTATCCATAATCGGAGTAAGCGAGAATAGGATGATAATTTATCAGTAGGTAAAACTAAGTAAAGAGAAACATCACCCGTTCTTTTGAGGTCTTTAATATCAAAACTACTCCGAGATAAAGACTTGATAACTCTGGGAGAGTCAAGAAATCCGGTATTACTTTTAACAGTGGAAAGGACACTAGAAGCGGTGTTTTCTGCTAATTGTTTGAAACCAGATGCGGTTCTGGCAATTATTCCATGAGCATAAGAAGAGCTTTCCATCATGTTAAGGTGAAAAGCTAATTCATCAGGAGGAGAAGTGAGTAGTTTTCTTACCTCTCCTAGATGTCTCGATTCTTCAGGGGATTCACAAACGACATAGAGAATAAATCCAGTTAAAAGAGTAACTGCTTCATCATTAAAATATTTATCGTTACCCTGCTCACTTTTTGGTCTTAAAATTAAAGAATCTGCTAAAGTTCTAGCATCATCTATTAAGTCATCTTCATCAGGATCTAAAAGATCTAAAGGATTCAATTGAGCCTGATCTTTTTTGTCACAAATTCCAAAAGGATCTAAACAAAGTACATTTTGTCCCATGCGTTGGCGTGCAAATGCTGTTACTGCATAATTTTCTCCTTTAGGATCTGTAACAATAACTGAGCCGGGATAGGTTAAAAGATTAGGAATAACTACTCCAACACCTTTACCCGCACCGGGGGGAGCAATAGTTATTAAATTGCCTTCAAAGCCACTCCAATCTTGATTAAATCTAAGTAGTAGTGAATCTGATTGTGTTTTTCGTGAGATCATTCCTTTCTTTTTCGTAATTTTTCCTAGCACAAGACCTTGAGAATCAAATAGATTTAAGGCTTCCAGATCTTTTTCATTTGACCAACGTGCTGTAGCTTGTCCACCACCAATTTTTTTTCTATCTGAACTTTTAGAAGGAAGAGCAAAGCTTTTTACTTGAAAGATCATTGCTGCTATAAACCCAACCCCAAAAATCAGAGCAAGATAATCAACGGTTAATTGAGGGACAAGATATTTAGCAGCGAGAACAAATAGCAAACCTGTTAAGAAATGAAAGGGATAGCGACGAACAATGTTGAAAAACATTAGCAGTATTTTACCTGCTACTGCTATAGATATTTCAAACATTTTGAACACTAAGTTAAATTGATCTTCAGGCATAATTTTTTCCTCTATTTTTGATTTCTAGGTGGTTGTATCATTATCTTTCATTGCTGCGTGTTTGCATAATTGGTTGTTGACTTAAATTAGCAGCATTTCTAGCAACTTCTTGCATTTGTTTCTGTCTTTGTTCTTCAAGGGTTTTTTGACGAGCAGCTTCTTCTCTTTCTTTTTTGTCTTTTAAAATACTTTGCACCTGATGATCTTTTTCGCTTTTAAGTCTTTCTTTAGTACCATCATTTTTTTGACGATTAACTTCTTCTCTTGCTTTCATAACTTCTTTTGTAGCTTCAGAAAATTTTTGTCTTTGTTGGTCTTGTCGTTGTTTGAGAAGTTTCCTCAAATCATTAGCTTGACTTCTACAATTCTGAGCATCTCGATATTCCTGTTTAGCTTTTTCTATAAGAGCCTTACGCTCTTGATCACTAGCACCCTTTGCCATTTCACTATATTTGTTAGCTTCTGCTTGGTGTGCAGCAGCTTTTGCTTCAAGCTGATTAATATGATGTTGTAATTCAGCGTCACTGGGAACAAATTCGTTAGGCATAAATTCACCTCTTGGTAAAGTTTTAAGTGGAAATAAAAGGATACAATTTATCGGTCACTAGGTATTGTAGCCGACGATATGTAAAAGCCAGAGTTGTTAATTAAACTCTCTATCTGTTCACTACTAGCCATCCCATTAAGAAATATCTGACCATCTTGATAAATCCTAATTTCTAAACGATTGGCAATGTTGGTTAAAGTATTTTTCATGTGTAAGTATCGCGGTGAAAGGAAGTGATATTGTTGATTAGAAGAACCAACCCAAGGACGATTTATGTCATTTAAATCTTGACGATAAGGACCGTCAATTAATAAATCGGTTACTGCAAGTAAATTATGCCAATCTTGCCGAGAACTGGTGCTAAGATTCTCATAAAGATACCCAGTAAAAGTGACAACTGACAAGCCTACTTTTTGTAACAATTGACCAAGATGAGCTAGAGCCGCAGCTTGGGCAAAAGGTTCGCCACCGACAAAGGTTACTCCTTCTATAGTTGGACTGCTGAGAATGCGCTCGAAAAGACGTTCTGTTTCAACAATTTTGCCACCGTTATCTTCCCACGTCCAAGGAACAGCACAGCCAGGACATCGAATTGGACAACCTTGAACCCAAATACAAGCACGTTCTCCGGGTCCTTCAGCCCGCGTATGAGGCAAAAACTTATTGATTCGTAATTCCATAGAAAAAGCCAAGATTATGTTAATAGAGTTAGCAATTGATGAACAAACTAGAAGCCTTTTAACTTCTATCCTGTACGGTTTCGTCTATTTGTTGACTTAACCAAACTTCTTGATTCTCGTAATATTCAGGAGTATAGGAAGACTCATATACTTCAGCATTGAGAACTTCTTCTAAAATTTCAATATAGTCGGTACAAGCTTTGCCTTTAATACCCTGAACTTCTGCTTGTACGCGACCATCAGGGAAAATCCGAAGTTGTATTTTTTTAGACATAGTTGACTCTCCTTAAGTTATTAATTAAAAATCAATTAGACGTTGATCTTGAGCGTCTGAAATATTTTCAGATTGGTAAGCAAGAATAACAGCTTTTGCTTTTAACTTTGTTACTAGATGAGGTTGTAATTGTAAAAATTCGGCAACTTCCTCAATACTACTAAATCCTAAACGCAATTCACGTTCTCTGATTAGATTTTCGGCTTTGTTTATTGTCATATTTGGCAATAAAAGTAAATCTTCTAGGGGAGCATTATTCAAATCAACAGGTTCAAATTCAACAGGTTCAAATTCAACAGCTTTTTCTTGTTGAGAAGAATATTGTTTTTCTGTCTTTTTAGATATAGTCTCTGTTGGTTTTTGTATATTTTCTAATGTGGAGGGTGGAATTAATTCTCTTAGTTGTCGAATCTCTGTTATTGGAGTCCATTCTATCATTCCAGGCTTCCAAAATAGACATCCATTAGGATTTATTTGGCGTGTAGTAAGCAAATGCCGAACGGTATCTAAATCATACGGACCATAAGTTTCACCTGATACTCTTAAACTATAATTATTTTCTCGAAGATTTTTGTAATTTTCGGCGGCTTCTATCGCCTTTTCAATTGCATCTAGAGCTAAAGTAGCTTCTCTCCTGCTAAAAGGTTCCACTGTATGCTGTCCAGACGCACTGGTGATAATCAGTCTTTCTTGACTCGGTTCATTTTCTTTACTACCACCACTTATAGCTCCACTACTTATTATCAGAGCCAAATAAAAAAAGATTCGTGGAAATATTGGCCAAGTTAAAATAAGACAACCCGCAAAAAGGATGATTGCCATTACAGTTTTGCTAGGCTTAATTGTTACTATAGACGTAAACTGCATAGCTCCAACAAAAACAATAAAAATCAATGCTAAAACAAAAAGAAAGATATTGCTTTGGTAAGTTGTGTATAAATGAAATACCATTATCCCAACAATAACAAGCTGAAGCAGCCATAAAACAGGATGTACTTTAGCTGGTATCTCCTCTTTTTTAAAGCTGACAATTTCATCTGTCTTGAGTGTTTTATTTGCTAAATAAACATTTCGGTCTGTCACTTTAAGTCCAGATTCATTGAAGTAAACCTCTTCTTGATCTTTCATTTTTTAATTCCTCCTCAAGAATTAATTGTTAATGTCAAAAGTATAGAATTGTCTTCTTGTACTTCTTCGCTTTCAATAACAAGGTTTCGCTCTTTAGCTCTTTGTTTCAGTGATTCGAGAGTTTCCTTTTGGATTTGAAGCTTGTAATCTTCATCAATGGTTGATAAGCTGTTGTAAATTAACTTCAGTTCTTTGGCGTTAACTTCAACAAAAAACGAACCATCATCGGAAGGAAAAAAGCACAAGGAGGTTGGACCAACATTACAAATCAACTCGCCATTTATTGTTTCTTTGGGAAGCATACCAAACTTTATTAAGGTTTGACGTAACAGATTTTTATCTCGAAAGTTTGTAGGAAATACTTCAGATTTTGTTGATTCCACCGGTTCAATCGTTTTAGCTGATTTAACTGATTGACTGGTGGAATCATTAGTAGCATAAAAAATTTGACGACCACCACGCTTTTCTACAGCCTTAATAAAGCGATTAAGTACATCATCTGGAGTAGATTTTCTAAACACAGCAACCCATTGGCCATCTATTAAATCCCAGAAAAAGAAATCTTTTTCTCCTTGTAGATGGGTTTTATAACTACTTCCCCACTTTTCTGCATCGTAACCAGCACCTATAACAAAACGTTCTAGTTCATTACCATCCTTGAAATTAGTGGGAACTTTATTTTGTGAAGAAGCTGCCCATTCTTCTAATTTATCTTTGCCAACTATTGCTCTTAAAGCTAAAGCAACTGGAAGTAATAAAAGACTGATAGACATAAAATTATTTCTCCTTTAGAAATCAATAGTTCTGCCGCCTCGTGACACCCGAACGTCAACATCAGCTTTTTCGACTTTTTGGTCGTAACCTGATCTGTCTTGGTTGCTGGTTGCCGCTACAGCCCTCACGTTTGCCCATTCTCGGATAGCATGAATTTGTTCAGCTTGTGTGACTGAAAGTGGTACAGTGTTTTTTATGGCTAGGGAAAAATCATCAGATTCGATACTACGATTCTCAGCAAATGCTTCAAATAGGGCTGAGATTACCGCTTGTTCAACTTCCGCACCCACAAAACCTTCAGTTATCTGAGCTAAACTAACTAGAAAATTTTCGTTTAGCTGTAGATTGCCACACACTTCAGGCTCTTGTAAACGTTTGTTTAGATGAACACGAAAAATCTCCTTTCTTTCATGTAAAGTGGGCAAATCGACAAAGAAAATTTCGTCAAAACGACCTTTTCTAAGTAGTTCAGGCGGCAAACTGTGTATATTATTGGCGGTTGCTGCTACAAAAACTGGTTTTGTTTTCTCTTGCATCCAAGTCAGAAAAGTACCAAAAACACGAGTAGAAGTGCCACCATCTCCGCCAGAACCAGAAACACTACTGAATCCCTTTTCTATCTCATCAATCCAGAGAATACAAGGAGCGATCGCCTCAGCAGTTTTGATAGCTTGACGCATATTCTCTTCACTGCTGCCAACTAAACCACTGAAAACTTTACCCATATCTAGGCGCAGTAATGGCAATTGCCACATAGCACTAATCGCTTTAACAATTAAACTTTTTCCACAGCCAGGGACACCTGTAATCAATACGCCTTTTGGTGGAGGAATATGATAAAGCTGTGCTGATTCCTGCCAAGATTTGTTACGCTTACTAAGCCAGCGTTTTAAATTTTCGAGTCCTCCTACATCTTCTAGATTGATGGTACTTTTAATAAATTCTAAAATGCCTGTTTTTCTGATAATTTGCTGTTTTTCTTCAAGTATAATCTCAATGTCTGAAATGTCGAGTCTTCCGCCTTCGACCATTGCACGAGCAAAAGCATTTTCCGCTTCCTGTAAAGTCAAACCTAATGCTGCTTTTGCTAAACGTTCAGTTTCCTCGTCGTTAAGCTCAATAATAATTTTGCCACTTTGCCGATTTGCTGTAATCATCTCCTCTAAAACAGCCTTAATTTCCTCAAAAGATGGCAACTCAAAGTCAACAATTGTGACCTCTTTCTGTAATTCATTGGGCAAAACAACTGTAGGAGCAATAAAAACAACATTTTTCGGCTTACTGCTGCGTCTTAATCTAGCAGAAAGATCGCGTAGTTTGCGGATAATCTGATAATCGGGTGTTTTACCTCGTTCACCAAAGTACACATGGAAATCTACTAGGATAAAGATAGCAGGCTCGGCATAGTTATCTATGAACTCAAGAGCTTTAATTGGTTCTAATAGTTTGCTCTGTGTATTGGTTTCAGCTTGACTAGATTGTTTATTATCCGCTGTCATCCCTGTTGTCAACTTCCACACAAAACAATTCCGAGTTGTGCGAATTTTGCTGGCCTCAGTAGCAACCGAGCGAAGGATATTAATCACCCTTTCTTCTTCCCAAGTTGGGATATACAAATAGGGAAACCTTGCTCTGAAAAGGTTTCCTACTAGAATACTGAATTTGTTGGCATCGTGTGTTTGCATATCGGTTTGGATTTTAGCTTTTGCCCTTTACGCTTTAATTTCTGCGACTCTCTTGAATTTCGTGTGATCAGCCTTGTGTATCGCTCTTCTGGAACTCTGGCAAAAATCTTACAGTCTCTCAACTCTGGCTCTCTTATGGGGTAAGCCTTCAAGCGAGTGCTAACTAACAGAAACCCGAAATTTGAGTTTTTATTAGAAAAAAAGTTAGCGTTCCCTTGTCAAGCAAGGGTTTCAGAAACTAGATTCGGTCAGGGATTTCCGAAAGTCCCAGAAGAGGGATATTTTTTTGTTGGGTATTTTATTCTCTGGAAGTCGGGAGTATCTCATTTATGCAAGTGAGTAATTATATTTATCCATAAAACTGTTTTCTAGCAAGGCTTTCAAAATAGCTTGACATAAAAACCTGATTTAGGGGTTACAAAGGTGAGATCCTCCCCTGGAAGTCGCTTAGGCATCCACCTAAGCGACGTAAATATCCTGATGGGTTAGGGCTAAGTTAGGATTGAGGGTAGCAATTTGGGTAGATGCCAGTGCGCCATTGCCATCAGCATCGAAGAACAGAGCGCCAGTGCTAGAGTTGTAGATAAAGCGATGGTTCAGAGTTGTGGCACCACTCCCAATAACAAGCTGATTTGGAATAATGGCTGCACCCGCTACCAATCCGCCACTGAATCCAGTAGCAGAGACGACGATAGTGTCGTCAATAACGCTAAAATCTGTAATGCGATCAATGCCTTCAGTGGGGGTATTGAAGGTAAAGTAATCGCTTTCAGTTCCTCCTGTGAGGGTATCATTACCAGCCCCGCCATTGAGGGTGTCGTTCCCGCCTAATCCTTCTAAGGTATCGTTGCCTAATCCGCCTGTAAGGACGTTATTAGTGTTGTCACCGATCAGGGATAGGTTATTAACGGGAGCTAAAGAAACAGCCGAAACACTCAAATTATAGTTGGTATCGCCACTATAGGGATAGACACGAATGTAGTAGGTACCTGCACTTAACTGACCGGTAATGCTCTCAGAAGCCGTACCATCGTTAGTAGAGGAGGCAATCAGAGAACCGCTACTATTTAACAGTTGCACGTCCGCATCGGCGGTCATTCCGGTTAGATTGAGATTAAAGTTACCAGAATTAGCGAGGGAAAAACGATAGTAATCGTTGGTATCGGTGCTTCCTACCCAATCGGTGTAACTGGTAGAACTAGAACCAACCGTAATCGCTCTGGCAGCGCTGGGAGTATTCCCTGCGTTATCGACAGGAGCTAAAGAAACAGCCGAAACACTCAAATTATAGTTGGTATCGCCACTATAGGGATAGACACGAATGTAGTAGGTGCCTGCACTCAACTGACCAGTAATGCTCTCAGAAGCCGTACCATCGTTAGTAGAGGAGGCAATCAGAGAACCGCTACTATTTAACAGTTGCACGTCCGCATCGGCGGTCATTCCGGTTAGATTGAGATTAAAGTTACCAGAATTAGCGAGGGAAAAACGATAGTAATCGTT
>NZ_JADEXI010000114.1:0-10475 GCF_015207185.1 Microcystis sp. LEGE 08355
CCCCACACCCTGCCCCCACGAAAAACTTTTTCAGCAGCCCCTATTTAGGAGGATTATTAGGGGAAAGTGAGAGGAAAAACCTCCCTCAAATGGCCAATAATGCCGTCGGAGTAGTTTATAACCGATTACATCACTTTATTTTATCTTGGTGTTTTGTGCCTATACATTTATCCTGTGGCATAAGTTAACTGGGGGACTGCAAAGGCGGTGGACGAATCGACCTTTAAACACTTTTGTGGAAGCTTTGGAAGCTTTTCGGACAGCGATGTCTTTTCGTTTCTTTAGGTGGCTGACCGAGAATCAGGATGTGTTTGCCGCTTATCAAGCTAGTTTCGGCTTTGTTTGGGCTTAAAATTTGTTTAAGTCCCATTAGTCAAAAAGTTCTCACCCAACAACTGAGGGAATTAGAGTTAGATGGACTGATTCACCGAGAAGTTTATCCAGAAATTCCTCCTAAAGTTGAATATTCTTTAACCACTTTCGGAGAAACCCTGAAACCGATTATTCTGGAAATGCACCAATTAGGAATTGAGAAAAATGCCAGACTTTAAGGTTTCAAATTTCCTCCTCGAATAAACCAAGTAATTGTGGCACTGGTAAAAGCAGTGATAGCGACAATAGCTATTTGTTTCCAGTTTTTTAATTCCCCAACTTTCTCGATTAAATCGGGAATTTTTTGGGTTAATACTGCTTGGGATTGAATTGTTCCTTCAATTTTAGCCGTTATAATTTTCACTTCCGTGATTTCTTTGTGTAGGTTAACAAATTGCTTGTTATTTTCTTCTCTCAGGGTTTCTAGTTGTTTGCGATTATCTTCCTTTAGCGTATCAATTTGCTCGCGGGTTTCTTCTCGCAGGGAACTTATTTGCTCGCGGGTTTCTTCTCGCAGGGAAATCATTTGCTCGCGGGTTTCTTCTCGCAGGGAAATCATCTGCTCGCGGTTTTCCTGTCGCATTGCCGAGAGTAAGTCTTTCAATTCTTGAATATCATTGCTAGTAACAGTAGTCATACAATTAACCCCAAGAGAATCTATTTAACCAGCACTTTTTAATTTTATTATACTTCACCTATGCTAAAAAGGTCAAATTCATCAAATTTAATTACCTCGGAGTCAGGATAACGAGTATCAAAACGATAACTGCTCACGGTTCCTTTTTCTGTATCTAAAATGCTAAAAACCGTCAGATCATTACTGGCAATATGGGGTAAAGGTTGATTAACCCAATCCACTAGAGGAGCAATATTCGGGATAATTGCTTCTAATCCATTAGGATTGCCGATGGCTGCATAATTTCTATCGAGGGGTACAGGACGTTTTTTATCACCTAAATAAGCACTATAACTATTGCCAACGTTAGAAGATTCGAGAAAATTCATCCCCTTAGGACTAAGAAAACGATTCCATAAATGAGAATGACCATAAAAAACCAAATTAACCTTGGCTGATTCTAATAAGGGAATTATATCACGAATAATATAATCATTTTCTCGGGGATAATCATAACGTACTGAGCTAACTTTTCCCGTGGTATCCCGTTGAATTGTCGGCACGGGATCGGTGTAGGGTGGAACGATATTTCCTCCTAGGGTATGGGGAGGATGATGAAACATAACTACTTTATATTTAGCCTCTTGAAATTCTCGAGTATTTAACTCTTTTTCTAACCATTGATATTGAGGACTACCCTGAGCAATTGGCTCAAAAATATGCTGACCGTAACCCCAACAATTTGGTCTATCTAAATCTCTTTGATTTTCGTAATATCTTCCCCTTGCACTGGGTTCTAAATTGGGATTTCTCCAAATATTAGTAACATATAAAACCACTAAACGAACATCGCCAAAGGTTAGAGAATAATATTTATTTTGAGGCAAAGAAAAAATTTCTTCGTAGGTTTCTGTGTTGAAAGCATTATTTTTTAACCATTTTTCATTAATTTCTACTGTATCCTCTGCTAGTTGTTTAGCAATAAACTGAGGAATAGCATCTTCAAACTGTTCATTTAAACCTCTGGAAGTAGAAAATCTACCCATAACTTCATGATTACCAATAGCAGGAAATAAGGGAGCATTTTGAATAATTTTCCCCCCTTTATAAATAGTCTGAATACCATTCTTTGTAAGAGGATAATTAGCACGACCTTGTAAACAGGGAAAGAATGCCCCACCGCGACTATCATCAAACCATTCGGAAGCTCGATCGGGTATATTAACTAAATCTCCTGCTAAAAAAACTGCATCTACTTGTCCAATAGTTTCGCTAACTTTTTGCAAATTAGCGGCAGTCATGGGCATTAATTGATGATCGGAAGTGAGCAAAATTTTGAGATTAGTTCCTTTTTTTGGTCTTGGTGTAAGGGTATAAATATCACTTCTAATCGCTGTATTTTCCTGAAAACTGGTGACTTGATAGGGAATCCTTTCCCCGGGATTTAAATCAGTAATTTCTGCCTGATGTCGCCAGATTTCTCGAGGGGTTAAAGATTGATAAGCTTCAACGGTTCTCGATTGAGCATCTTCTCTAACTCTAGTTAATTTGCTAGTGCGAGCGGGGACCATTTTCTCTAGTTTTTCCCCGTAGCGGACTTGATGACGAGTGCCAAAAAATTCCGTAAACCAAACCACTTGTATTGATGTTTCGGTGGGTAATTGTAAAAAAGGTTCGCTTAAAAGTTGATTCTTGTTCATTGTCGCTAAAAGATAACTAATTATAATTAAAAAAAGCTGGGTTAATATAACAGCCAGCTTTTGAGATGCTCAAGTCAAAGAGGACTAACAAAACTGTTAACCCATCCTCGGGTAGTTTTAGTGACAGACTCCCGTGAAAGAATCACCACCATGCTTAACTTTAATGGTGCGAAGATTGTTTTCTAGGGTAAAACTAACCGGTGTTCCTGCTTGACTTTTTCCGCTAAAAGTATTTCTACCTTGGTAGGTAGTGACAGCTAATCCTACCGGCTGCATTTCCGGGGGAGTTGCGGCAGCAAAATTATCAATCGTTACGGTGTTATCGTCTTTGTTAACTACCAAAATTTGCCCTTCCACCACATCACTAACCGGGGAAACCATTGTCAGTGTCACCGGTTCTTTTTTGTTGATTGAGTCGTCATCAATTTCAGAAGTATAAACATATAGTTTTACTCCTTGGGCGGTTTTGCCAGTTGCTGTACAGATGATACCATCTCCTAGAGTAGGCATTTGGGCAATTGTCGGCTGAATTAAGACGCTAGGGACACCGATCAGGGTAGCAGTGGCTAAAAGAGCGGTTTTCGTCAGATTTTTAAGCATGAATTTCTCGGTGCAAGTGAACTTCTCTTAGGTTTTTAGCACATTACCTGTGCCACGAGAAATCAAGATAACACAAAAATTAGCTAGAAATTTTTTTGATAAAGTGTTGAGTGAGATTCTTGGCTTTTACTGCCATTAAATCGACAAAATAGCCAGAAAATCCGGGTTAAATTCCCTGACTAACCGGCAATAACTGGCAGATTCCCTATTTTATCGGCTAATGTAAAACCTTAGACTCTAACTGCTGCTGTTGCCAGAGATTTTGATAGACTCCGGGGACTGTGATTAACTCCTCGTGGGTTCCTATCTGGACAATTTCTCCGCGATCCATGACAAAAATGCGATCGGCAGTGGCAGCGGCCGATAATTGATGGGAGATAAAAATCACGGTTTTTTGGCTTTCTTGGGCGAGATTTTCCAAAATAGCCGTGGCTGTTTGATTATCGACGCTAGATAGGGCATCATCAAGGATTAAAATCGGTGCTTGGATGGCTAAAGCGCGCGCTAAAGAGGCCCGTTGACGTTGACCACCGGAAAGAGTAATCCCACGTTCTCCCACTAAAGTTCCGTATTTTTGCGGGAAATTCTCGATTTCCTCCTGAATTCTCGCTTGTTTGGCCGCCGATTCCACTGCCGAAAAATTCAGCAGCGGATCGCCATAACGGATATTATCTTCAATAGTGGTACTAAATAAAAAACTTTCTTGGGGAACATAAGCGATCGCTTTTCGCAGCTCTTCCAGGGCAATTTGAGTGACATCTTGATCATCAATAAATAACTGTCCCTCAGCAATATTCAAAAGACGGGGAATAGCGTTAGCAAGGGTAGATTTTCCCGATCTGATCGCACCGACGACCGCTACCGTTTCCCCCGGATTAATGGTAAAAGAAAGAGATTTTAAGGCTGGTTCCTTAGCATCAGGATAGAAAAAAGTCAAGGCTTTGGCGGTAATTTTTCCTTGAATATTTTTTAAGTGAATACAATCGGCATTGTCTTTAATTTTAGCCTCGGCTAATAGGATAGTTTCCAGGCGATCAACACTCACTTCTCCCTGTTGGTAGGCAGTAATAGTGAAACCTAATAAAGCAGTGGGAAAAACTAATCTTTCTGCCAAAATTAACAGAGCAATAAAGTCCCCAATGGTGATATTACCCGCTATAATTTGTCTAGTACCGAGAGCAAGCAACGCCAATAAACTGACATAGGCCAAAGCTTCAATCAGGGGAAAAAGAAAATTACGAGTCTGGACTAAATCTAAATTAGCCTGTAGTAATTTGCGATTTCTTTGCTTAAATGCTAGGCGCTCGTTACCTTCTTGGGCATAAATTTTAATCAGAGTAATACCACTCATATCCTCTTGAATTAAATCGCTCAGATGCGAGAGTTTTTCTTGTACTTTTTTCTGTTGCCGCTGCAGACGACCACTAAATAATTGCACAGCAATTAACATCAAAGGATAGACAGAAATAGCGGCGATTGAAAGGGGAATATGAATCGCTAACATTACAGGCAAAGTTAACCCATAGGCAAAAAAAGTATTAGCCAAACTGAGCAAAGCAAAACCCACCAGACGACGGATATTATCCACATCGCTAGTGGCACGGTTGATTAAATCTCCTGAAGTTTGTCGAGAAAAATAGGCAGGTTCAAGGGTTAATAAATGCTGAAAGATTTTTTGTTTAAGATCGAACTCTACCTGACGACCGATCCCGAATAATAACACTCTGGAAATCATGCGGATAAACCACATAATCGAGGCTAAAGCGACAATTAAAATCAGATAATAAATGATTTTTTGAAAGTCAAGGGATTTACTCAAATCATCGATGCTATCCCGGATTAAAAGCGGTATGTAAACACCCAAAAGATTAACAATAAGCAAAGCAACTACCCCCCCAGTTACCATTTGCCAATGGGGACGTAGATAATTTGCTAGTTTTTTAATGCGAGAATAAGCCATATTCAGTTACCAGTTATCAGTTACCAGTTATCAGTAATCAGTTATCAGTTATCAGTAATCAGTTATCAGTTATCAGTAATCAGTAATCAGTTATCAGTAATCAGTAATCAGTTATCAGTAATCAGTTATCAGTTATCAGTTATCAGTTAGAACAGGAAAAAGGGGGAATAGCCACCCAAGAATTTTTATTTTTTCTCCTTGTCCTGATTTAGGCTCGGTTTAAGATTAGAACCAGCCTTGGGCGGTTTACTGGGAGGCTGATCAATTTTAGCTTGATAGCCGTACCGCCAGAAGTGAAGATAATCTGGTCTGAATTGGCATTAATTAACCCTGCTACCTGTTCTCTGGCCATTTCGATGACTGTCGCCCTATCCTGTCCCCAACTGTGTAAACTGGAGGGGTTGCCCCAATGATGCCGGAGAATAGTGGCAACCCGCTCGATCACTTGGGGATGAGTGGGGGTAGTGGCACTATAGTCAAGATAAATTTGCATTATTTTACAATCTGAGAAATGAGAGCCAAGTACAAGCAGCTATTCTCAGTTTAGCGGCTTAAGGATTAGAAACCCGCTTTCTTAAAGAAAGTGGGTTTCTGGGTTGATGAGAAACCCGCTTTCTGGGTTGTTGAGAAACCCGCTTTCTCGCTTATACTAAGCGTCAGAGGGTTTACAGGGGTTAAGTTATGACAGGAATTGAAACAACCATTGTAACGGCATTGACTAATAATTTTATTGGCCAAATGATTAAATCGGGGTGGGAGGGTATTAATAAAAATGAGTTATTGAATAAAGATGTTGGGCAGCTTATCAAAGAGGGAAAGTATCTTTTTTTGCGGGAATATACTCAACGTTACTGGGATCGGCACGGCATGATTAAGGTTTTAAAAATGTCTAAGCCGATGGATTTGGAGTCAATTTATGTTAATGTCAAATGTTTAGGAAATTTAGTCAGGGATTATTATGATGAAAATTTAGAAAATAAATATCGTGAGAGTAAGCAGCGACGGTTTAACATTAGGGATGATGGTAAAAAAGATGGTTTACTTTTGGCGAGTCAAGAACAATATTTAATGGTACTTGGTGATCCCGGTATTGGTAAATCTACATTTTTGCGAAAAGTTGGTTT
Organism: Microcystis sp. LEGE 08355; assembly: GCF_015207185.1. NCBI lineage: Bacteria > Bacillati > Cyanobacteriota > Cyanophyceae > Chroococcales > Microcystaceae > Microcystis > Microcystis sp. LEGE 08355. Next base: position 6,373 of record NZ_JADEXI010000114.1, read on the forward strand.
AGAAGCTCTCAAGGGAAAGCAAGGCAGTTATCAGCATCCTCTAACACCTGTTTTACTGGAGTTGAAAAACTTTAAAGAGAACGAGATTAATATTCAGGTATTAATTGAAGAGGAGTTTAAAATCTGCGGTTTTCCCAACGTGGAAAAAAGTATTAGCAATAAACTAGAAAAAGGGGAATTACTAATTTTATTAGATGGTTTGGATGAAGTGCCAACAGCTAATGTGAATAATGTAATCGAGAAAATCAAAGATTTTGTAGATAGGCATCATAAAAATCGTTTTATTCTCTCCTGTCGCACTGCTGCTAGAACTCATCTTCGACAATTTACCGATATTGAAATTGTCGAATTTGATGATCAGCAAATTCAAAGTTTTATTGAACATTGGTTTAGTTCGGAATTAGATCGGAAAAATGAGACGGCTAAAAATTGTTGGGAACTGTTGCAAAAGGAGGAGTATAAAAGTGCAAAAGAGTTAGCCCATACACCGTTATTGTTGACTTTTTTGTGTTTGGTTTATGATAAAAATCAATCTTTTCCCACAAATCGCAGTCGCCTTTATCAAGATGCGTTACGAATTTTATTGGAAACATGGTCAGCCGAAAAACGTTTACCTAATCGCGGTTTAGTTTATGAAAATCTCAGTATTGAGCAAGAAGAAATTTTGCTATCTGAAGTCGCTTATCAGAATTTTGTAGCAGATAAACTTTTTTTAGAAAAACGAGAAATTGTTAAGCAAATTAAAGATCACCTTAAACAAAACTTAAATGCTCCGCAACATTTAGACGGAGAAAAAGTATTAAAAACCATTGAAATTGAACAGGGAATTTTAGTAGAGCGGGCTAGATCTGTCTATTCTTTTTCTCATTTAACCCTTCAGGAATACCTCACGGCTCAGTATATCTATGATAATGATTTGATTGAAGAAGCAGTTAAGAATTATGTAACAGAAACTCGTTGGCAAGAGGTGTTTTTGTTAGTGGCGGGTTTGATGCGAGGGAAAGCCGATAAATTGTTATTAGCAATGGAGAAAGAAGCCCATAATTATCTTAAAACGCCCCTCGGTCAAAAATTAGTGCCGATTTTACAATGGGCAGATGAGATGACTAAAGATTCTGTTGATAGTCCGATTAAACCTGTAGGAAGAAGAGCGATCGCCAATTATCTCGTCATCGCCAACGTCTTCGCCTACGGCATCGCCATCGCCTACGTCCCCGAGATCATCCACGTCATCGCCATCAACATCGCCACCGTCATCACCGAGATCCTCTTTACCCCCAACCTCATTGATGAGTTTGTCCTGTTAGTTAACTTATTGGCTCAGGATCGAATTGTTTCTAAGGTTAATTTTTACCAATTAATCGCTGATTTAGAAGCTTTCAAACAAAATATTCCTGATGATAAAGCAACTAAAAAAGAACGTCGAGAATTTGCTGATCAATTCTTGAAAATGTGGAATACTGCTTTTAATTTAACGCCTGAATTACTGAATTTATCCATCCAAGAAATTCGCAAAATAGACAAGCATTATTTTTATATTAATCTCCTGGTTCTCTGCTGCCAAAAAGTGGCTGTTAATATTTCCCCTACCGTTTGGCAAGAAATCGAAGAACGAATGCTCCGCGTTCCTTAACTTCTACTTTTTTCTCAAATCTTGCCTTTCCAATTGGATGAGATTAGCGAATATTAACACTATGAGGATTGGGAGCTTCAAAAACCTTGCATTACCATTTTTATAGAACATAGGGTTTGCTGAAAAAGTACGGGCGAAGCATTCGGATAGAAAATCTACGGTTTCACCGATAAGTTATTGTCCGAATGCTTCGCCCCTACAGGACGCGGAACCATGAAGACGCAAGGTTTTGAAGCACGATTCTCTCAGAATCTTGCACCTGTTTCGGGAGAAAAGCCACAAAACCTCTACCTTGCCTACATTTCACATTTATTCAGCAAACCCTATTTATTGACGGTAAGCTTGACTGCGATGTTCAATCAGCAAGACAATAACTTGAGACTGACTATCATCAACTGTATAGATAACCCAATAGTCTCCAACGCGGAAGCGATACTTCCCAGCAAATTCTCCCTTTAATGCTTTAATTTGAGGGTGATTTTTCGGTGTTTCTTGAAGGAGTTTTAAACACTTAGCAATCTTCTTTTTTAAGATTGAATCCGCTTCAGAATAAACTTTATTTGCTTTAGCTGTCAAACGGACTTTATAAGTCATCTCAGCTTTCCCAATCAATGAGGCAACCTGATTGTAAATCCATTTCAGCTTCTTTCAAATGTTCCATAATATTCGGGATTGCTCTAATTTCTTGCGTTGCCTTTTCACTTTCTTTATCTGACAAATAAGCGGCAAATTCTAGAATCATCTTTAAATTTTCTACTGATAGGGTTTGTAAATATTGTTGAATCTTTTGCTGCATTAAATCGACCTGTACTAATGTTTCAGAATCTAAAAAATCTTCTGGAGTCGAGGGATTTACTTCAACGTCAGTTAGAGTCATATTTAATCAAGTGCTTCTCTCAAGTTTATTATTTGTATCTTAGCGTGTATCCCGTCTCCCGACGACCGACGACCGACTCCTGACGAACGACTCCTGACCCCACAGTTAACTTTATTTTTGTCCAACTACTTAGGGTTGGCTGAAAAAGTACGGGCGAAGCATTCGGGCAATAACCTATCGGTGAAACCGTAGATTTTCTATCCGAATGCTTCGCCCCTACAGGACGCGAGCGCCGCTCAAGATGCCAGGTTTTGAAGTACGATTCTCTCAAAATCTTGCACCTGTTTCGCGAGAAAAGCCACAAAACCCTTACCTTGCCTACATTTCACATTTATTCAGCAAGCCCTACTTAAGACTGCAAATGTATGAAAACGCATCAATTGGGCAAAAGCTCAACGATGCGTTTTTAAGTTCCAAAAACCGCTAGAGTTGTAACCCAAAACAAATTAATTCTGATTAGCGTCAGTGGCTGCGGCCATTTGCATTCTCTGCACCAGATTATCGAGGGCTAATTCTAGATGTAAACCGGCATCTACGGCGGTCCAACCCTGTTCGGTTAGGTGTCGCCATTCAAAGTGTAGGTGAGGACCGGTAGAAAGTCCCGTACTACCCACACGACCGATAACCGCGCCCTGTTCTACCCATTCTCCCGGTTTGACGGTAATTTCCGAAAGGTGGGCATAACGAGATTCTTGACTACCATCGAGGTGACGTAAAATCACCGTTAATCCGTAACCTCCCAACCAGTCGGCGGTGGCCACTTCCCCCGCGTAGGCGGCTAATACAGGTGTTCCCATCGGTGCGCCTAAATCAGTACCCGCGTGCATGGCCCGATTCCCGGTGACTGGATGATTTCGCCACCCGAAAACCGAGGTAATTTGGGCGGGAAGAGCGAGGGGAAAGAGTAAATCCGTGCGTTGAGTTTGGTTAGAATCCGTGGGACTTAAACGGGTGGCCCGCTCATAGGTGGTCGCTTCGCTGATGGCCGCCACTTCTGCGCGAGTCACGGGGGCTAAAGCTAATTTTACGCCATTCCATTCCGGGGGATTGAGGGCTACCACCTGACTGGGAATCACCGTCGGGGCGGCCAGACGTACCGGGGCGCTAGAGGCCACGAGGGTGGGGGCATAACGACGCAGGGAATTATTAGCGATAACCGGCTGATTTCGGGGCTGCCGTCCTACGCGCACGGCCGGATTAGGATTGAGACGCACCCGGGCCAGATTAACCGGGGGTAAGGGTTTGGCCACAGTGCTGACCGGCTGACGACGGGGGGACCGGGCCGCCAGATTACAGCTACCTCCTACCAGTTGACCATTTTGGGCGATGGTTTGGCAACCACTGCGGCGCTCGGTGACAACAACGGAACTGGGGGGGTTAAAGTTTCTAGTATCGATAAAGTTATTTTTACCGCCGGCCCGGGGGGCAAGGGTAGGCATATCGGTTTGATGGTTTTCGGGGATAGCCAGACGGGGGGCGGGATTAGTATTTTCTTTGATAACGGGGGCTTTCAGAGTCGGGGCGGCATTTTCCACTACCGGGGTTTCGCTGCCAGTTTCGGAATTAGCGATCGCATTGGGAGCAAGAGTAATC
>NZ_JADEXI010000115.1:0-10400 GCF_015207185.1 Microcystis sp. LEGE 08355
CATTGAAGAAGTTTGAGCGTAGCCTACTCTTTCTTGCTTTTCGTACCAAGCTTGTGTTCTGAGATGGAGAGCTTTATTGTAAACCAATCTTACACATCCCAAAGTGCGCCGCAATAGCGACTCTTGTTCTGGTGTCGGGTAAAATCGGTAAGAATAGGCTTTTTCCATGTCTCATATTTTAGCATATATTTCGTAAACGATGCTCATATTTAACAGTAAAGCCGTCGTAGAACGACGGGGTTTCAGACCCAAATTTTCGATGAAGCGGTGAAAGCGGGTAAAATCGACGGTTATGTGGAGTATTCTGGCACGGCTTTCACGGGAATTTTGCAAGAAAAACCCCTTAACGATGCCCGATTAGTCTCTGAAAAGCTGCAAGAGATTTATCCGGAAAAATTTAATCTAGAAGTGTTTCCCAGTTTAGGATTTGAGAATACTTTCGCCATTGTTATCCGGGGAGAAACCGCCAGTCAATACAATCTGAAAACTCTCTCGCAAGTTGCTAAATATACACCCAATTGGCAAGCGGGTTTTGGTTATGAATTTTTGGAAAGGGAAGACGGTTACAAGGGATTAGCGAAGACCTACGGCCTAAATTTTGCCGGACCCCCGAAAGTGATGGATTTAGGGTTAATGTACCGCGCTTTAGCCGAAAAACAAGTGGATTTAGTGGCGGGAAATTCCACCGATGGCTTAATTCCCGTGCTAGATTTAGTCATCCTAGAAGATGATCAACGCTATTTTCCTCCCTACGAAGCGGTACCGATTTTTAACCTGGATAGTTTGCAAAAATATCCGCAATTGCGACAGGTTTTAGCGAAACTCACCGGCAAAATTACCTCCACAGCTATGCAGAAATTAAACTATCAGGTGGATGGACGCGATCGCAGGGTGGAGGAAGTGGTTAAAGAATTTCTAGTCTCCCTCTCTTAACCATTTAGTCACTCCCCCGGGTTGGTCGATTAAAGTAATGCCTTGGGCTTTTAATTCTGCGCGAATGCGATCGCTTTCGGCGTAATTTTTCGCTTTTTTCGCCTCTGTCCGTTGTTGGATGAGATTTTCGATTTCCGCTGCACTAATTCCCTCAGAAACAGGGGTTTCCCTCTGGTCGGCGGCAATTTCTAGACCCAAAACCCTAGACAATTTCACCAAAGTATGCCATTTTACCGCTAATTCGGCCAGATTACTGTCCGTATTACCCGCATGGGTTAAATTATTACCTTCCTTGCGTAATTCCTTAGCGATTTCAAATAACACCGCTAAACCACCGGCAAAGTTAAAATCGTGATTTACCGCCTCTTGAAAGCGATTTTCTAGCTCTTGGTCAGTAATTGCGGGATTATCGGGCGGAAGATGCTTATAACCAAAGGATAAACCCTCTTGTAAAGTATGCCAGCCATTAGTGGCCGCCTGCAATCCCTCATCGGAAAAATCGATCGGTTTGCGGTATTGGGCGCCTAAAATTAATAATCTTACGGCTAAGGGGTCATATTTTGCCAATAACTCGCGAATAGTGATGAAATTACCGAGGGATTTCGACATTTTTTCCCCGGCCACCTTAACCATGCCATTATGTAACCAATAGTGGGCCAGAGGTTTACCCGTAGCCGCTTCACTTTGGGCAATTTCGTTTTCGTGGTGGGGAAAAATCAGATCACTTCCCCCCACATGAATGTCGATAGTTTCTCCCAATTGTTCTTTGACCATGGCCGAACATTCAATATGCCACCCCGGACGACCTTGGCCCCAGGGAGAATCCCAACTAGGTTCCCCCGGTTTTGCCCCCTTCCAGAGGGCAAAATCAAAGGGGTCTTGTTTTTTAATTGCTTCCGGGTCGTCGGTTTCTACCCGGCCGCTGGCCCCGGCTTGCAGATCATCCAGTTTTCGCCCTGATAGTTTGCCATAATCAGAAAAACGACGGACGGAATAGTAAACATCGCCATCGCTGGGGTAAGCATAGCCTTTTTGTTCTAATTCATAGACTAGGCGCTTGATCCCGTCGAGGGTATGAGTGGCCCGGGGATAAGCGTCCGCCGGTCTGACTCCTAATTTTGCCATATCCTCAAAGTAGGCCTCGATAAATTTCTCGGCTACGGCTGCCATGGTGGTATGTTCATTTTTAGCCCGATTGAGAATTTTATCGTCAATATCGGTGAAATTCTGAATATAGCGCACTTGATAGCCGAGATACTCCAAATAACGCCGCACCACATCCCAAACCACACAGGTACGCGCATGACCCAAATGGCAATAATCATAGACGGTAATGCCGCAGCAATACATGGAGACAATGCCGGGGATGAGGGGGGTAAAGGGTTCTTCGCGACGACTGAGGGTGTTGTAGAGGATTAAGGTCATGGATGGAGAAATTTTTTTCTGGGGAAAAAGGCTAGTCCAATTTTATAGCAGTTATTTTCAGTTATCAGTGATCAGTTATCAGTTATCAGTGATCAGTTATCAGTGACCGCTAACCACTTTCCCTGATTTACTTACTATATTTTGTGTTTTTTGTCAAGGGGTTTTTGGGGTTTTAGTAAAGATGTGACGGTAAGATTCGAGAAGATAGGACTGTTTTGATGACAACTATTATTGATAGAATCGATAGAATAACGAGAGGAAAGCTTGATTGTTTGCCTCAACCGACAATTTTTAATTGTTAATAAACTTTGACCAGACCCTAACTATGAATGAACCACCTAATAGCGCTGGCGATGAAATCCAATTACCCCGGGGAGAAAGAGTTGACCAGCTAAGAAATCTCATCGAAACCCTACGCATTGCCGATGAAGTGGCCAATCGCGGTTATTTGATTACCAGCGCCGAAGTGGCCGATTTAATGGATATTAATCCAGGTGCCGTTACCAGTCGCGGCGACCATTGGCCGTGGCGAAATTGGGTAATCTCCCGGGTCAGACGGGAGGGAAACCAAATTCTTTGGCAGTTGGAAAAAGTCGATTAGGATTAATGGCAACCATCAGTTAATTTCTCTCTTAACTTTTGTCAATTAGCAATTAGGGTTTGCTAAATAAATCTAAAAACCTTGTTGGGTAAGACTTTTAGACTTTTGGTCAATCAAAAAGTCCCAGATCTGGGAGGGATCGGGGGGAAAATTCCGGGACTTTTTCCCTGAAAATTAGGTAATTTACCAGATGAAAATGGGTAAAAACCTACACCCCACACCCTGTCCCCACGAAAAACTTTTTCAGCAAACCCTAATTATCTCGTCATTTTCCCCCAGCAGATGACGCGCAAAACGTCGGGCCAGGGGCGGAGCAGATACAAGTGTACTGGTAAAGCCAGAAAATACCTGCAATCCCACTTTATCGGCGATCTCTCCCACTAGAGGCCGTCCCGAGGGAGCAAAGGCCACTAGGCAATGATGACAGCTGCCGGGGAGAGAGGCTAAAGAGGGCAGCAATGTCCCCACGGCGGTGCGGATTGCTTTTTCCCCGGCCAGAGGGTTTAAAATCGCATCTGGATCGGTGATAATGGCGCTAATTTGCCCTAGATAAAGGCTTTGATCCCGGAATTGTACCGCCCCCGTTTCTAAAACACTGGCAATTATTTCTGGGGTTTCTCTCTGCCAAATGCCCTGCTTTTCTAGTTGGGTGATTTTTTGCTCTAATAGCAATCTGGCAGCAATTGCGGGCATAACTAGGGTGTTTAATTTGATCTCAGTGGGGGGAATTTTGATCACCTGGGCATGGGTAAAATAGACGGGAGCAGTAATACCGGATTTTTGCAGTAAAGACCGGGTTAATCCCCCCGCACAGACGATAGTTTCCCCAGCATAATAATTATTTTTAGGAGTTTTTACGCCGGTAATTCTCGATGCAGTTTCAATTAATTCGATGACAGCTTCCCGAATAATCTTGCCTCCCAGACGCAGAAAAGCTTGTTGATAGGCAAGATTAGTTTTTTCGGCGTTGATGTGACCGTGGGGCAGTCGTAAAACTCCGGAGATAGCTGCGGGATTTAATAGAGGTTCTAAAGCGATCGCTGCTTGCGGATCGAGAATTTCGGGGGTAATAGCAAAGATAGCAAATTTTTCGGCCACAGTGGCTGGGTCATCTTCAGGGTTAACGGTGAGAATTAACTCTATGTCCCGGTATTCATTATCTATGCCCAATTCCTGCGATAAATTGCGCTGAATTTCTCGACCTTCTTGATATAATTTTCTCTCGATTTCTGTGGTAGCCGACCAATAGGCTAAACCCCCGTAACTGTAGAAAGTGGCGTTGAGGGGATGGGTTTCTTTTTCTAATAAGAGGACTCGACTGCCTAGGTTAGCTAGTTCATAACTTAAGGCGGAACCGGTGATACCACCACCGATAATTATATAATCATAAGTTGTGGTCATAATTGGGCTTATTTTTTCTCAATTAATCCATTCTATCATTATACTTGCTCAGTTCCCTGGTTCTGATTTGAGCAATAGTTGCTATAATTAGAGAAAAAGTTCAAAGCGGGATCAGATAACTATGCAACAGATAGAAACTAGGGGGATAACTGACTCATGGATTAAAGCTAGTTGGGAAGAATACCTAGAAGCGATTAACAACTTCCCAGAAAATCAAGGAAAAAGTTATTATTACAATGGCTATTATCGATTAGAAATGACTCCTATTGGATTTGAACACGCTAGAGATCATCACGTTGTCTTTTTGGGGGTGAGTCTCTACGCTATCCTCAAAGAAATTCCTTTTCAAGGACTCCCCACTTGTTCCTATCGCAAAAGAGGAATTAGAGAAGTGCAGCCCGATATATCTTACTATCTAGGAGAGAAAGCGAATCTGATACCAAATGGGACTTCGATTATTGATTTAAATCAGTATCCCCCACCAGATTTAGTCATTGAAATCTCAAAATCTACCCTTAATGATGACTTAGGCAATAAACGCTTACTCTACGAAGAATTAGGGGTTAGTGAATACTGGAGTGTTAAGGTAGATGATCCTCAAATATTTGCTTTTGAAATAATCGATCGAGGTAGCAAAAGAATTGATATATCAAAGGTTTTACCTAATTTAAAACTTGCGGTTTTAGAGTCAGCTTTACAACAGGCACGCACCAGAGATCAAAGTCAGGTGGGACGTTGGTTAATCAGTCAATTTCAAGGTTAACCCCATAAAATCGAGGCGAAGATTATGCAACAGCTAGAAACTACTATCTCGACAGATTTATGGATTAAAGGTAGTTGGGAAGAATACTTAGAAGCAATTAACAACTTCCCAGAAAATCAAGGAAAAAGTTATTATTACAATGGCTATTATCGATTAGAAATGACTCCTATTGGTAACGATCATGCCAGCGATCATGCTATTTTGATCTTCGCTGTTAGTCTCTATGCTACCCTAAAAAATTTGGCCTTTAATGCCAAAGATAATTGCAGTTTTCGCAAGTCGGGTTATCGAGAAGTTCAACCGGATATATCTTATTATTTTGCGGAGAAAGCTAATCTAATTTCCTACGGTACTTCGATGATTGATTTAAATCAGTATCCCCCACCAGATTTAGTCATTGAAATCTCAAAAGCTACCCTCAATGATGACTTAGGTAATAAACGCTTACTCTATGAAGAATTAGGAGTTAGTGAATACTGGAGTGTTAACGTCGATTATCCCCAAATATTCGCTTTTGAAATAATCGATCGAGGTAGTAAAAGAATTGATATATCAAAGGTTTTACCTAATTTAAGACTTGCGGTTTTAGAGTCAGCTTTACAACAGGCACGCACCAGAGATCAAAGTCAGGTGGGACGTTGGTTAATCACTCAATTTCAAGGTTAAATCCTGCTGTTTTTTGGCAGCCGCTTTATCCAATAAAGACTCAGCAAAAGCGATGGCAGCCGCTGCCGAATTTCCTCCCGTTAATTGTGCCAATTCTTCCCTTCTCGTCTGACGATTATCGAGAGAAGTAACCCGGACAACCGTGCGAATTTCCGAGAGATTAGTGGAATTATCTTCGGCAATCATTTGTTTATAAACGCAAAAATGGTGATCAGCTAAAGCAGCCACTAAGGGTTGATGAGTAACGCATAAAACCTGATATTGTTGACCTAATTGATCTAATTTATCGGCAATTGCTTGAGCAACTTTTCCCGATACTCCCGCATCAATTTCGTCAAAAATTAGGGTTATCGCTGCCGATTGGGATTGGGAAAAACAGGACTTTAACGCTAGGAGAAAGCGACTCATTTCTCCTCCGGAAGCGGTACTGGATAAAGGTTGGATTTTTTCCCCCGGATTGGGACTAAAATAAAATCCCACTTGATCGACTCCCAGACTGCTAGGATTACCCGGGTTAATCCGACAGACAAAAATCACCTTTTCCATGGCTAAAGGTTTTAATTCCTGTACCAATTGTTTTTCTAGTTGACTAGCGGTTTGTTGTCGCAAAAAGGTCAACTGGGTGCTAGTTTCTCGATAGATGTTTTCCTGTTGCTGACAAATTTTTTCTAATTCTTCAATGGATTGTCCTTCTCCCGTCAACTCCGCTAATTCCTGCTGTAATTTCTGATAATAATCGAGCGCTTCGGCTAAACTTGGGCCATATTTGCGACAAATGCGCTTAAGTTGGACAATTCTCTCTTCTATCTCGTTCAATCTCTCCGGATCTGCCTCTAGACTATCCCCATAAACGTTGATTTCCTGTCCCGCTTCCACCACCTGATTTAATGCCGATCGCACCATCTCTAAAATTGGCTCTAAACTGCTATCATAAACCATCATATTTGTCAAGATATTTTCAGCTTTTCCTAACAAATCAGCGACGGCGGGTTGATCGCGATCATTTTGGTAGAGTAGTTGATAGACTTGATAGCTGGAATTTTGCAAATCGACACCGTGGGAGAGTCGGTTTCTTTCCTGTTCCAACTGTTCCAACTCGTCAGCGTCAGTTAAATTAGCTGATTCTAGTTCTTTTAGTTGATATTCTAGTAAATCTAATCTCTGTAGGCGATTTTGTTCCGATTTCAACCTATTATTTAAACTATTCTTGCTTTCTTGCCAGTTAAGGTAGGCTGTGGCTACTTTTTCCCGCTGCCGCAGCAGCGATTCACCCCCGTAGAGATCTAATAATTCCCTCTGTCGATTAGCGTCCATTAACTGAACTGTTTGACCTTGGGCGGTGATTTCTACCAAAAAATCTCTTATTTGCGCCATTTGTTGGCGATTAGCGACGACTCCGTTAATCCGAGAACGAGAACGCAAGGAATTATTAGTAATCACTAATTCCCGGCTGATGGTCAGACTATTATCCTCTAATGGGTCAATTTCCTGACTTTCTAGCCAAACAATTAATTCTGGAGTCAGAGAAAAAGTCGCTTCTAGGGTTGATTGTTGGCTTCCCTGACGGATGACGCGATGATTGACTTTACCACCGAGAACAATATCGATCGCATCTAATATAATCGATTTTCCTGCCCCCGTCTCACCGGTCAGTACATTTAATCCGTTCCCGAAAGTTAATTCTAAGCGATCGATGAGGGTAAAATTTTCAATTTGTAGGCAGGATAACATATATCGGTAATCAGTAATCAGTTGCTAAGTAGGTAGGCGTTAAAAATTATCAGACACCCCCCTTATTAAGGGGGGATTAAGGGGTGATCCCCCCGCCTATCGGCACCCCCCTTATTAAGGGGGGCAGGGGGGATCGAACCTAAAATCCATTTTTAATTTAATTATAACCAGTTACTTATTCTCATTATCTTTCAACATTCCCTAATTTTCCCCGAAACGGTAGCCTTTCCCATAGACAGTATTAATTAGAGGTGTTTCTCCGGTCGCTTCGATTTTACGACGCAGTAAGCGCATCAGGGCAGGAACCACATTACTATTAGGTTGCTCCCCTTCTGACCAGAGATGCTGATAAATTTGTTCATGGGTGAGAAGTTGACCCGGATGGGTCATAAATAAAGTCAGCAATTGTACTTCTTTTGCTGATAAACTGATCGTGCGACCGTGACGATAGGCCACTTGATTTTCGCTATCGAGTTCTAAATCAGCAGATTTTAATTTACTGCTATTACTAGCTTCAAAATTGGGGGAACGACGCAATAAAGCGCGGACTCTCGCTAATAATTCTCGCAGTTGAAAGGGTTTGACTAAATAATCATCAGCACCGGCATCTAATCCCGCCACTCGATCGTCTATGGTATCCTTAGCGGTTAGAAATAAAACGGGAGTGGTGTCCCCTTGATCCCGTAAATATTGACAGATTTGTAATCCGGATTGCTGGGGTAACATCCAATCGAGAATTAAGAGGTCATAATTATTCTCTTCTGCCAATTCTAACCCCGTCCGACCATTATCAGCAATATCCACTTCATAGCCTTCTTGAGCAAGAATTTGTTCTAAGGGTTCGGTTAATTCTTTTTCATCGTCAACGATAAGTATTTTCATAAAAGTAAAAAAGATGGTGTCGGGTGTTGGGGGGTTGGGGTTTTGGGGTTTTTTAGTTGAATCTCCCCATTTCCCCATATCCCCATTTCTCCTAATTATCTATCTTTGGGTAATAAATTGCGCCATTCGAGAGGAATATAACTTTCAATAAATCTAGCTAAGGTTGGGTAATGACGCTGATACAAAACTCCCATATAGATAATACCAAGTCCCAGGGCGGTTAGGGCAAAGGGAAATAAAATTGAATCGGCAAAGAGACGATAGGAGAGATAGGAAAGATAGGCAAATACTCCGATACCTCCGAAAACTACAAATAATCTTCTTTTTAGCAGGACGGATAATAACATCAATCCCAAGTTAATTAGACAGTACAAAAATCGTTGTGCTTCATTATCATCGATGAGGAGAGATAGACTAAACCAAAACATAATTAATCCGAATAGGTATAGCCAAAAAGCAAAATCTCCCCGACTGCGACGCTGACGTACATCAATTAAATAGGCAGTTATTAAACAGGCAATTCCCAACCAAAAGGATACCCACAGTCGCAGTCTCCATGTATATTCGTCCTCTCCAAATAGTAAAGAGGTTAAGTCCATTGACATATACCACAGACTAAAAGCGATCGGTGCAGTTAAAAAGGGAAATTTAACAAATCTTAAAGTTATTAATCCTGCGATAATCGTGCCTAATTCCATTAAAAACCAACTGCCTTTAATCCATGTATGGAAATCTCGATAGATGCCCGGATATCCAGCTTGCCAGTATCCTGTCCAGCGTTGTAAACCATAGATTGCTAAGGGAGTCATGGCCACTGCCATGGTAAATAAAAGGCCGCCGGGGATTTTAAGATTTTGCTGAAAATAGAGATTTTTACCCGTGCAAATAAAACAAACTGCATAAAACAGGGCGATAAAAAAGAGTCCTGCACCACCGAAACTCTCCCAAGCTTCGTTCATAAACCACCCCAGGGCAGAGATAACAATTAATGCCCCAAAATAATAGGCGACATTAGCAAAATTAAAGCGAGGGCGATTAACTTCATCTTCTTGGGGATAACGGGACAAAAAAGCTGTCCATAAATTTTCAGCTTGGCTGGCAGTAATTAGGTTTTGTTGTACCGCCCAATCAAAATCTTCTCTTTCTAGTCTCATAATATTCTCTAGTCCTTAAGCTAAGATGTATTTTAACCGCTTATCCTAAGGATAAGGGAATAGGGCATAGGCGCAGATGTCAAATCCTGTAATAAAACTTAAGTAGGTAGGCGTTAAAAATTATCAGATACCCCCCTTATCAAGGGGGGCAGGGGGGATCGAACCTAAAATCCATTTTTAATTTAATTATAACCAGCTACTTAATATTTACCGCTAGAAACATCCGAAATCTGCAAAATAGAGTATAACTCAATCTAGATTAACTATTATCGAAGCCATCATGACAACTAAATCAGAACTCTATGAACAAGATTTTCAATTATGGCTGATAACAACAATAGGTCAGTTAGAACAAGGAGATTTTCAGGCATTAGATGTATCTCATTTAGTTGAGGAGTTAAAAGAATTGGGTAAATCAGACAAAAATGCCCTGGAAGGAAATTTAATGATTTTGCTGGCTCATTTACTGAAATTAAAAGTCCAATCCTCCGCCCCTGAAAGCATGAAATCTAGCTGGTGTAGCTCCATTGTCGAACACAGGGAACGAGTTATCGCCTTACTAGAAAACACCCCTTCTTTGAAATCTCATCTAGCAATCGCCATCGATAAAACCTATCCTAAAGGTCGTAAAATTGCCATCAAGGAAACTAAATTGGCTGACTTGGGAATTGCGATTCCTCCAGAGGAAGCCTATCCCCTAGACTGCCCTTTTTCCTTAGAAGAAATTCTTGACGAAGATTTCTATGGCTGATAAGTAGGTAGGTGTTAAAAGTTGTCAGACACCCCCCTGATTAAGGGGGATCCCCCCGCCTATCGGCACCCCCCTTATCAAGGGGGGCAGGAG
>NZ_JADEXI010000116.1:0-10348 GCF_015207185.1 Microcystis sp. LEGE 08355
ATGCAAGAGCAAGAAATTAATAAGGACAAATCTAAGAGTTTTTGGGCTTCTATTCGAGAAAATCTGCAAATTATCGCTATAGCTTTAGTTTTAGCCTTACTGATCCGCACTTTTGTGGCTGAACCTCGTTTTATCCCCTCGGATTCTATGTTACCCACTTTAGAACAAGGCGATCGCTTAGTAGTGGAAAAACTTTCCTACGATTTCCATCCTCCTCGACGGGGGGATATCGTCGTCTTTGAACCGCCGGCACAATTACAATTACAGGGATATCAAAAGGACCAAGCTTTTATTAAAAGAGTGATTGCCACCCCAGGGGATGTGATTGCTGTCAAGGAGGGCGAAATTTATCTGAATAATCAACCCTTGGCAGAGGATTATATTCTAGAATCCCCTCAATATAATTTAATGCCTTTGCTCGTGCCAGAAAATAACTTATTTGTCATGGGAGATAATCGCAATAATAGCAATGACTCCCATATCTGGGGGTTTTTACCAGAAAATAACGTGATTGGTAGGGCGGTTTTTCGCTTTTTTCCTTTTAATCGTTTGGGGATTTTAGGGGGGAATCGCTAACAGGAATTTTTAGTCCTGACGATGTTGAACAATTAAGACGGAACAGGGGGCATGATGGAGAACATAATTACTCACACTACCTAAGAATAACTCTCCTAGACCCGATCGCCCACGCCGACCGATGACAATTAAATCAATATTCTCCTCTCGCGCCACTTTACAGATAGTTTTGGCGGCATGACCGTAAATTTGCCGGTATTCTCCCTTTACACCCATTTCTCCCGCTTGATTAGCCCTTTTTTGCAACATGGCCAACCCTTTCTGCTCAAATTCTTCCCATTGTTGCCGCCAAAAATCAAGAGTGAGATCATTACCCTGGGCGGGGTAAATATCGGCTAAATTGGGTGGAATCGGTAAAGGGCTATAATCTTCCTCAGGGGAAAGGACGTGCAGTAGTAGCAGGTTAGCTTCGTACTTACTGGCTAAGGATACAGCCTCCTTAAAAACACTGTCCCCCATCTCCGACAAATCTACTGCTATCAAGATTTTTTGATACATTTTTCAGCCTCTGCAACCATGCCTTATTTAACGGAATCCGACGCTATTAGAAATGCGATCGATCACTTTTGCCATTTTCCCATTCTTTGGTTAGATACGGAAGTGGCCGATTACAATAGCAAGACTCCCCGTTTGTCTCTGATTCAAATTCTGGCTGATTCCACGGACTTAACGGGGGAGCGGGTGACAATTTTGGATGTTCTCGAGCGACCGTATCTTATACCATTTTTCTTTATTCGCGTCACAACGAATGAAGGTTTGGCAAGCATTCGAGCGTGGATGTCTGTCATGGATTTAGAAATTTGGTATTACTGACTATTTTATCACTAAAATCCTGTTGGTTGACCGGATAGAAAAGGTTTTTCACAATGCTAGTTATGATTGTAAATTTTTTGGCGGTAAGGGCAAAGTTTAAAAAATTACCTGTACCCTAGAGTTAGCTAAAAAGGTTCCCTACTATATTGCTCCTTTACCCAATTATCAACTGAAAACCCTGGCTGAATTAGGTTATACTTAGTATTTATGAGAAAGGCTGTAATAGCTAGAAAAAATTGCTTGCGGGGATAATCTAAATGACTGTAAAGATCGCTTATCTGGGGCCAGTGGGAACCTATTCAGAAACAGCCGCTTTAGCATATGCTAACAGTTTACCACCCCAGCCTCATCAATTAATACCCTATCCTAGCATTGCCCTGGCCTTGCGATCGGTTGTCCAAAATCAGGCCGATTTAGCAGTGGTCCCGGTGGAAAACTCCACCGAGGGAAGTGTGGTAATGACTCTTGATGCTTTATGGCAATTACCTGGGTTACAGATTCAACAAGAATTAGTTTTACCGATTTCCCATGCACTTCTATCTCCTCGACAATCGCTAACAGAAATTACAACCGTTTATTCCCATCCCCAAGCTTTAGCTCAATGTCAAAAATGGCTAGAAAATAATTTACCTACTGTGCCAATTATTCCCACCAATTCTACCACAGAAGCGATTCAAATTCTCGATCGAGAGGCCAATTCGGCCGCTATTGCTTCTCCCCGGGCAGCAAAACTCTATCATGTACCAATATTAACACAACCAATTAATGATTATCCCGATAATTGTACCCGTTTTTGGGTAATGGCTTTAACTTCTCATCCCCAAGGGGAGCGAATGTCCCTCGCTTTTCAGGTTTTAGATCAACCTGGTGCTTTAGTCAAACCCTTAGAAGTTTTTGCCAAACGTCAGCTTAATTTATCTCGGATCGAATCGCGACCAACTAAACGATCTTTAGGGGAATACATATTTTTTATCGATCTAGAGATTAATCTGGATCAACAGCATTTAATCGCAGAAACTTTAGAAGAATTAACAAATTATACCGATGCGATCGAGGTTTTTGGTGCTTATCAGGTGGTTAATTTGCCTGTAGAAAGTTTAGAGGAATTATAAACTAAGTTGCCCAGAAATTACAGTAGTTAAATAGGGGTTGCTGAATAAATCTAAAAACCTTGTTGGGTAAGACTTTTAGACTTTTTGTCAATCAAAAAGTACCAGATCTGGGAGTGATCGGGGGGAAATTTCTGGGACTTTTTCCCTGAAAATTAGGTAATTGACCCCCTCAAAATCGGTAAAACCCCACACCCCACACCCTGTCCCCACGAAAAACTTTTTCAGCAGCCCCTAAATAGAGATATTTTAGCTTTTAAGAGAGGGAAGAATCGGCAAAGATGAGTTTTCCTCTGGTGGAGTAAAATCAAGCTTTCTTTCCCCCACCAGAGGAAGAATAATTTCCACAGTTGTTCCTAAACCTTGACCTTGACTAAAGATAGTAATATCTCCCCCCATCATTTTCATAAAATTCTTAGAAATAGCTAATCCTAAACCCGTACCGCTAAATTTTCTAGTTGTGGAACCATCAATCATCACAAAAGGACGGAATAATTTTGATTGCTGCTGGGGGTCGATACCGATTCCTGTATCGATTATAGTGATAATAGCCTGTGGATGTTCTAGGTGAGTTATCAGAGAAATAGTTCCCGTTTCGGTAAATTTAATTGAGTTAGAAATAACATTCAAAATTACCTGTTTAAATTTAGTTGGATCAGCATATACTACTGGATTTTCTTGACAGAAAAGTAAATTTAATTTTAAGTGCTTACCTTGCAGCGATGCTGTTTGTAAATTAATAACTTCATTGATAATTTGGTGTAAATATACTGGTTCAGGATTAACGGAAAGTTTGCCCGCTTCTATTTTAGCAATACTGAGAATATCATCAATAATTTCCAAAAGATGTACGGCTGAATTATCCGCTTGTTGCAGATATTCTTTTTCCTCCTCATCACTGTTACAAAATCCATCCATAACGCAACGAATTGAGCCAATAATACCATTGAGAGGGGTGCGTAATTCGTGGGAAGTATTCGCCAAAAATTGGTTTTTTAATTGATTAGCATTTTCCGCTTCTTGCCAACTCTTAACTATTTCCTCTCCCCAAAGACGTAAACGTTCGAGCATTTCCTCTAGGGCCGACGCTAACTGATTAATTTCTCGAATATTAAAGTTTTGTGGTGTAATCTTTTCGGAGGGAATTTTCTGAATATTTAAGGCATAATCTCGCAGTTTTTCTAAAGGTATAGCTAAATCCCTAGCAATAAGTACAATAACTACTAAATAAGCTAATAATAAACCAGAAATTAGATAAAAAATTGCCTCCCAAATTTGTTGTAGAGGAGCCAGAGCTTGGGAGAGGGGACTAATGGCTAAAACTATCCATTTTTGGGATGATTCTCCCGTAACTGGACTGGGGAGGGAACTATAACCCGCGACTAATTCTTTGCCATCTTTCTCGAAAGAAAATAAATGCAAGAAATTTTGTTTTCCTCGGATAGCATTATTGATAATACTATTTAAGCGTTCAGCATCAGCTTCTTGACTGATATGGCTACCAATGCGATCAAAATAGGGATGAGCGAGAATAATGCCATTTTCAGAAATAACCACGGGATAACCTGACAAAGAACCGGGTAAAACCTTCTCACGGTAAAGTAGAGAAGTTTGCAGAATCAGACTAGATTGTAATTGTCCTTGATTATCGTAGATGGGAACAGCAAAAACTAATTCTAATTGACGATTATTATTGGGAGATTTGCTTAAAAGTTGTCGAGGTAAACTTCTCACTAAAATATTTTCGATATTTCCAGCAAAGCTAGTCCGTTTTTCTGTCCATCTTTCCAGAGGCAAAACTTTGATAGTTTCTGGGTCACAGGCTCGATTTAATAAAGATTTATTGGTCTTAATATCAATTAACTCCAGACAGTTAATCTGATTAGGAAGCTGGTCCGTGAATTCTTGTAAAAAAGTTTCTTTTTCGGCTAAGGTTCCCTGTTTTAAAACCAGACTCTCACCCGCAGTGATCAGATTGGCCCGCAAAAATTGAATTGATTGCTCAATATTGTCTGCTTTTCTGATGGCACTTTCGGTGAGATTTTGACGGGCCATTTCCAAAAAAGCCGATCGCGCCTTACGATAGGTAACATAAACTCCCATTAGTAGTACAGGAACACTAACCAGGAGTAAGCGAGAGAGCAGAATACGACGAAAGGAGGATTGACCGATAGACATAGGCAGAAATTGGTTTGATTCTGGCTATCAAACTCCAGACTATACTAGCCTATTCACCAATCAGACTGGGTGATATCCCCGAGCATTTGCCATGAATCGTCCTCACACCACCGTTATTTTAGCCATGAGTGCCGATGGTAAAATTGCCGACGCCTACCAGTCAGCGGCCAGATTTGCCTCTGCTACCGATAAAATGCGTCTAGAACAACATTTATCGCGCATGGATGCCGCTTTATTCGGTGCTAACACCCTGCGCGCTTATCACACCAGTCTTCCTATCCGTCATGGCGATTTTCTCGCATACCGTCAACAACGGGGATTATCTCCGCAGCCGATACAGATCGTTTGTTCTCATTCAGGGCAGCTTGATCCCCGGATGAAATTTTTTCAGCAGCCTTTCCCACGCTGGTTAATCACGGCAGCGGAAAAAGTGGCGGACTGGGAAAATCGGGGTTTATTTGAGCTTGTCTTAGTCTGCGGCGATTGGAAGGCTATTTTTAGTCAATTTACCGCCCTAGGTATCAAAAAACTGGCGATTCTGGGAGGAGGTGAATTAATTGCCTCTCTTTTAGCTGAAGATTTAATCGATGAAATCTACCTAACCATTTGTCCGTTGCTGTTAGGAGGCAATAAAGCGGCAACTCCCCTGGGAGGAACTGGATTTCTGGCAGATTCTGCCAGAAAATTACGACTTTTGAGCGTGGAAACCGTGGAAGCAGAAATTTTCCTACATTATTCCCTTGAACGAGATTCCCACAAATCTCAAAACTAGATTACCTTAAATAAAAAGGTTGACTTATCTTGTCCCATGGTAGAACAGCTTAAACCTCAATATTCTGTCGCTTGGATTGATAAAATGAGTGAGATTCCCCAACAAAAATGGGATGCTCTCGCTCAACCCCTAACTACTCCCTTTCTAGAGTGGGAATGGTTACATAATATCGAAACTTCTGGCAGTGCCACGGGACGCACCGGGTGGCAACCGGCTCATCTCACAGTTTGGCGCGGTGCTGAGTTAATTGCCGCCGCTCCTTTGTATATTAAAAGTCATAGTTACGGTGAATTTGTCTTTGACCACCAATGGGCAGATCTTTCCCATCGTTTGGGGATTAGATACTATCCGAAACTGTTAGGAATGACCCCTTTTACTCCGGCGGTGGGTTATCGTTTTTTAATTGCTCCGGGGGAAAATGAACTGGAGATTACGGCTTTAATGATAGCGGCAATTGATCATTTTTGCGATCAAAATAATCTGTCGGGTTGTCATTTTCTTTTTGTGGATTCCCAATGGCGAATTTTCATGGAAAATTTTGGCTTTACTCCCTGGTTACATCATAGTTATATTTGGAATAACAAAGGGTTTCAAAATTTTGAAGATTATCTGACGGTTTTTAATGCTAATCAACGCCGCAATATTAAACGGGAACGGAAAGCGGTGACTAATGCGGGGTTAATTATTAAAACTCTGGCTGCCGAAGAAATTCCCCATCATTTGTTCCCGTTAATTTATCGGTTTTATAGCAGTACCTGTGATAAATTTTACTGGGGAAGTAAATACCTGACGCAGAAATTTTTTGAACAATTATATCCGAATTATCGTCAGCGAGTGGTTTTGATTACTGCCTACCAAAATGAAAAGGATACTAAACCGGTGGGTTTATCTTTTTGTATTCGCAAAGATACTAATCTTTATGGTCGTTACTGGGGTAGTTTTCAAGAGTACGACTGTTTACATTTTGAAGCTTGTTACTATCAACCGATCGATTGGGCAATTAGTCAAGGTATTACCATGTTTGACCCCGGTGCGGGAGGACAACATAAAAAAAGACGGGGTTTTCCCGCTACTGCTAATCACAGTTTACACCGTTTTTATCATGGCAAAATGAATCAAATTCTCCGCAATTATATCCAAGAAATTAATCAAATGGAACAGGAAGAAATCGAGGCAATCAATCAAGATTTACCCTTTTCTAAGAGAGAAATTGAGTTGAACGAGTAATTTAGATAGGGTTTGTCCCTATTAGTGCAATCAACTATGAATACGAGGTTCTGGGTGCAGATTGGCTAAAATCTCACTTTCGATCGCCGCTAGGGTTTCTAAACGTTGCTCGATCACTGTACGTTCAAAATAATCCGCTGCTAATAGCCAGTAAATACCATAATGACGCGCTTCGGAAGCCATTAAACCGCGATAAAATTGAGCTAATTGAGGATCGGGACAATACTCTCCCAATAAACCCAATCTTTCGTGGGAACGCGCCTCGATTAAAGCTGATATCAACAGAGAATCCAAAAGGCGATCGGGTTCTTGGTGACGAATCTGCGCCTTTAATTTAGCACCATAAGGGGGAGAATTTAAGGGAGCGAGGGGAATTCCCCATTTATCTAACCATTGATTTACCTGTTCAAAATGTTCTAATTCCTCTTGGGCGATCGCTGTTAATTTCCGCACGAGGGAAGCGTAGGAAGGATAACGAAACATGAGATTTAAGGCCACTCCTGCCGCTTTTCGCTCACAATGGGAATGATCGAGCAGAATAATCTCTAAATTATTAATTGCCTGTTCTATCCAATCCTCAGAGGTGGCACTGACTAATAAATTAATCTTTCCCATCGTCGCTGATTCCAATTTGCTGCATCTTTCACCCTAACCCAAAAAGTCAAATATTTGCCGAAAAAAGCAGACTTTGCCATTCTAAAAGTACAGGAATCGGGATGTTAAGATGACGGGGAGCCTCTAGGGGTAGGGAAAGTTCGATCGCTTCAGTAACGGGTAGCTGCGGTAAGATATCCTGCATCTCGTATTGACCGACGTTAGCTGCTGGTGATTTTTCGGCAAAAGCATCCTTAGCCGCTAAAATTTCGCCTTTAGCTGTCGTTATCGTCAATCTTTCTCCATGGAGAAACTCAATCCCTTCAGGAAATCCCACCAAGCGCAAACTAATTTCTAGGGTTTCCCCATCCTTAATTCGTTTGAACAACACCACCTGCCAAGGACTACCTGTATCATCGCGCAAACTATGACGGGATTGATACAACAGCTGCCCCGGCCCCTCTAGCTGTTGTCGAGTTAGAGCTAGTGCAGACAAGGAAAAATCAATCCCAAAGCTGATAAACACCAAAAAACTCACGAGAACACAAAATAATAATAGAAATCGTTTCATAACTTTATTGACATAATAGATAAAATATGAGATCAACTTTGCACCCTTAGCCAAGCTAAGGAAATTATATCGCTATATAGTTATACTAGCATACTATTTAAAAGGGATAGGAGAGTGGGCAGCGCCAAAGCTAGGTCGAGGAAGTTTGAGCATTTGTACTAAAATTTCCCATATGCAGTTTAAATGCAGTACAGCTGATCAAAAACTAAGGACACGGCTTCTGTGATAGCCTAGATGATTGGTGAAGCATAAACACGGCCAATCAATCAGATGGATTTTTTACTGGAAGTCGGTACAGAAGAACTACCCGCAGATTTTGTCGATAGCGCGATCGCACAATTGCAGGAAAGAGTTAGCAAGAGTTTAGAGACGGAATCTCTGGATGCGACTGCTATTCAAGTTTACGGAACCCCGCGCCGTTTGGCCGTGTTAATCACAGGATTACCGAAGGAGCAAGAAGCTCGCAGCGAGGAGATAAAAGGACCGCCAGTTAGTGCCGCCTACAAAAATGGCCAAATTACCCCCGCTGGTGAGGGTTTTGCTCGAAAACAGGGAGTTAGCACCGCTGCTTTCTCCATTCGTGCCACAGACAAAGGAGAATTTGTCTATATTGAAAAAACGATTCCAGGTCGTCCAACAGCCGAGATTTTAACTGAATTAATTCCCCAATGGATTACCCGTTTGGAAGGAAGACGTTTTATGCGTTGGGGAGATGGAGATTTAAGATTTCCCCGGCCAATTCGTTGGTTATTAACTTTAGTGGATGGGGAAGTTTTGCCCCTAGAATTAATTAATGGCTCTACCACTTTAACCAGCGATCGCTTAACTTTTGGTCATCGCATTCTACACCCGCAATCCCTAGCCATTAGTCACCCCCAAGCATATTTAACCAGTTTGCGATCAATTTTTGTGGAAGCGGATCCGCAAGTGCGTCAACAGATAATTACTGATCAGATTACCACCCTGGCTAAAAAACTCCAGGGAGTGGCAGAAATTCCCGCCGATTTATTAGCAGAAGTGACTAACTTAGTCGAATATCCCACGGCAATTGTTGGCAAATTTGACGATGAATTTCTGGAATTACCCCCAGAAGTAATTATTACCGTGATGGTGACACACCAGCGTTATTTCCCAGTGAAAACTCCCCAGGGTTTGTCACCCTATTTTATTACTATTTCCAATGGCGATCCCCAGAAATCGGAGATTATTTCCGCAGGAAATGAAAGGGTTATCCGCGCACGGTTAGCTGATGCCAGATTTTTCTATACTGCCGATTGTGATGAACCCTTAGATAGTTTTCTTCCCCAACTGGAAACCGTCACTTTCCAAGAAGAATTGGGAACCATGCGCGATAAAGTCGATCGAATTATGGAAATTGCCCAGATGATCGTCGAACAGTTAAATCTCGATGAACAAAGTCGCAGTGATATAGAGTCCACTGCCATGCTTTGTAAAGCGGATTTAGTTACCCAAATGGTCTATGAATTTCCCGAATTACAGGGAGTAATGGCCGAAAAATATGCTTTAATTAGTGGTGAATCGCCTGTAGTTGCCCGGGGCATTTTTGAACATTATCTGCCTCGCAATGCTGGGGATATACTCCCGGAAACAATAACCGGTCAAGTGGTGGGAATTGCCGATCGCTTAGATACTTTAGTCGGTATTTTTGGACTGGGAATGCTGCCCACTGGTTCCTCAGATCCCTTCGCTCTCCGTCGGGCTGCCAATGCAATAATTAGTATTATCTGGTCAGCCGATTTTAATATCAATCTTTTGGCATTAATTGAGCAAATAGCTCAGGATTTTGTCACCAGTCATCCCGATAAACCCAACCCGGCTAATCTGATTAAAGATTTCTTTTTACAGCGTCTGCAAACTCTCTTAATTGATGATTTGAGGATAGATTATGATCTCGTTAATGCAGTTTTAGGGGAAAACGATCCAGAGTATAAGTCTCGCGCTTTAGAAAATTTATTAGATACCCGTGAACGCGCTCGCTTTTTATGCCAAATTCGTCAGGATGGTCAGTTAGCCAACATCTATGAAACCGTCAATCGCTCGACCCGTTTAGCACAAAAAGGAGATTTAGATACAACTACCCTAGAAGTCAAGGCAATCATCAATAAGGAGTTATTTGAACAATCCTCCGAATCAGCATTTTATGACGCTTTAATTGCCCTAATTCCCGAAACTATCAGCGCAAGAGAGCAAAGAGATTATCAGCGTCTCCTCACTGCTTTAACGGCAATTTCTCCCCTGGTGGCTGACTTTTTTGATGGCGAAAATAGTGTATTAGTCATGGCAGAAAAAGAATCCGTCCGTCGCAATCGTTTAAATCTGTTGGGTTTACTGCGAAATCACGCCCGAGTCTTAGCAGATTTTGGGGCAATTGTCAAGGGATAATTCAGTTATCAGTTATCAGTTATCAGTTATCAGTTATCAGATTTGAGTTTTCAGTGGACAGTGGTAATCAGTGAGCAGTTGTCAATAGACTGACTACCTTTATTG
>NZ_JADEXI010000117.1:0-10274 GCF_015207185.1 Microcystis sp. LEGE 08355
TAAAGAGTTTTGAGTTAAAAGTTAAACTTCAAGTTTTCATTCAGGACGAATGTACTGATTAACTAATTTTTTGGGGAAAATTAGTTAACCCATCATTATAACATATAATTAATTCGCAAGAGTTCTACTAAATTAAGGGCTTTTATTGAAGTTATATTATATCGATTAATCAGGTTGCGGGTTGTTTCTTCTAAAATTAATTTCGACCAGTAAGGGGAGTATAAACCTCGCCAAGCAATTGATAATAAAGTATCGCGTAAATACTGAGGAATAAGAACACAAGCATCTAAAACAACCCTAGGCTCTGCTGTCATCTAGGTTTAATTCCTCATCTTTTCTGTATAGTCCTTCCGCTTCAGTCATGGCCACAAGGTTATTTAAAATTTGTTCTCTTTCTCGATATTTTTTCTCTTTATATATTAGCAAATCTTCTCGTTTTATTCGTTTATAACTGCCTATATTAGTCGATAAAATTTGCCCCTGTTCTAGTAACTTTATTAGACAAGAGTTAGAAACATTTAACAAATTAGCTGCTTCTTCTATAGTTAAATCCTGATGGGTAACATTTAACTCAATTACCTGTCCCGATGCTAAGGCGGCTACACTGTAACGAAGTACCATTAAAATCGATTCGGGAATATGGACATTTTCTCCCTTTTCAGTTACCAGTCTCGTCGGTATTTCTCTATTAAGCAGCTGATTTAATTGGGTTATTTGTTCAGTTTCTTCGGGTTCGACAACAAAATAAGTTGGGTCAAAATTAGAATATTTACGGTTCTCCGTTACTTGGTATGGTTCGATAGGGGGGCATAAATCGACTAAATCCTTATCTGGCAAGAGATTTAATTGATTAGTTCGCTCTAGATCAAAAATAATTGACAAAAATCGCTAAATGCCTTTCTCTATAAGGGTTACATCCCTTATAACCCCCGTCCATTGCATAACACAAACCGAAGAGCCATATTTACTCATATCAGAGAATGACTCGACGCATTTATATTATTTCACATCATTTTAACATATCATACTAAATTTGTTGAGTATAGGCTACATAACGATCTTCTGGGAGTCTGGCAAAAGTCTTACAGTCTCTAAACTCTAGCTCTCTTATGGGGTAAGCCTTCAAGCTATCGCTAACTAACAGAAACCTGAAATTTGAGTTTTTATTAGAAAAAAAGTTAGCGAGCACTTGTCAACCAAGGGTTTCAGAATCTAGATTCGGTCAGGGATTTCCGAAAATTCCAGAAGAGCGATATAACCAATTTACCTTTTGGTTTATCCGAAACCTTTATTTGACGGGGGACAGCCGCCAGTTTATTGTTGACATAGTTTTGTAAACATGAGCAACTTACCCCTGTTACTCTGGCAATTCCTCGTCAGGAAATTCGTTCGAGTAAGAGTTTGTCAATTAATTGTTTGGTTTCGTCAAAGACGGTTTTATTAGTGGGATTGATCACAAACGGTTGACCACATTCTTGACCTTGACGTTTGGGTTTTCCCTTAGGAATAGAACCATTCTTGATCCTATGGTGAGAACCACAACGCTTGACAGGGGAATAGAGGTGAAGGGGGGATTTTGTTCGGTGCTAGACTGATATTTGAGTAAGCCAGACAGGAGCCAGAAAAAGATATTTATCAGAAAAGTCATGAGCAAGCTAGAGGTTTAAAGACTGAGCGGGTTCCAATTATTTTTATTAATAAATATTTGACACAATTCATACCAGGTAAGCAAGAGGGCTACGGCACTACTACCGAATCATTACCCACGAGTTAATCCTCGTCTCGCCAATTCTTTTTTCCTCTTTCCTAGGGACTTTTGCTGATAATCGGGTCTCATGACACCATTGTTACTCCGGTTTGAGTTCAGGATACTTCCAGATTTAGAAGATCAGGGCTTGTCCCTAGTTTTTCTTTTTCTTTTTAGGGCGCGTAGCGTCCTTCAGGAGCTGATAACTGCTAGACTAATTGGGTGATGCTTGCAAGATTAATAAAACCAGTGTCGAGATTAGAATGCAGGGACTTTTAAGAAAACTTTGGCGTGCGATCAAAAACTTTTTTACCCGACTTTTGGGGGGACAAGGGGGAAAGGGGAGAGTACAAGCGATCGAATCTGTTCCCCTAACCGATACAGACTACGAGTTTCTCTATATGCAGTTACTCGATGGAGTGTCCCACGGTTGGCACGAAGGCAGAATTCTGAGATTTTTTGAGAAATTGGGCGATCGAGGTCGGCAAAAAGATTGGGTAGAATGGTTAGAGCGTTTTGGAACCCGTCTGCAATCCTCCGCTTCCCTTAATCAACTTCTCGCCACCAGAATGATCCGTTTAGGAGAATTAGCTCGCGCTTTTCCCGGGATTGAACGTATTGGTGAAGCTTCCTACGAGATCGGTTATCAACTCTACACCAAAGAAACTGCCACTTTAATCTGGGAATACGCCGGCGAAGATGAGGCACCGGGTAGTTATTCCCTGCCGCAACCCCCAGAAAATCTCTTATATTCGGGTGAAACTAGCGATTTTAACGGTAATGACCCAGAAAATCCCCAATTAGAAACCCTCACCCTCGATGAATTATTTAACCGTCTGCAAAACGATCCTACCCTAGCGGGCCAAATCGCCGAACAATTGGGCATCGAAAATAAGGACGCAGAAAGCATTATTGATAGTCTGATCGCTCAATTTTCCCCCCTGTCAGGTAAAAACCCTGAAACTGCCGAAGATTGGTTTAATCAGGGCTTAGAACAGGCAAATTTAGGCAATTGGTCAAATGCGATCGCTGATTGGGAACAGGCCTTGAAGATCGATCCCCAATTAGCCTCGGCCTGGCATAATCGTGGTAGTGCCTTAGCCATGGTCGGTAACTACGAAGAAGCGTTAAATAGTTATGATCGCGCCCTAGAAATCACCCCCAACGATCACCAAATCATTAACGCTAGAGGCAGCGCCCTATACGGACTGCAACGTTGGCAAGAGGCTTTAGAATGTTGGCAACAGGTGCTAGAAGCGGACGATAATTTTTATCAAGCTTGGTACAATCGCGGCAGTACCCTAGAAAATTTAGGCGAAACCCAAGCAGCGATCGCCTGTTATCAAAAAGCTTTAGGGATTGCGCCGGATTTTGAGCTTGCCCAAACCCGTCTAGAGGCTTTACTAGGGCAAAAACCGCCCGAAGACGACGGTAATCCCCCCGCCTGATTCAATCTGAACTTGAGCAGTCAACAGCCTACAATGAGGAGAGGATAGAGACTAATTTTAATCAATCAGGCCCAGCAATGAGTATAAAAAGCAAACCTCCTTCACAATCTCGCCTGATCGGTAATGTTTTATTAGCCGTAGGCGGCTTATTTCTGATTGTTAACCTTCTTTTCCCGCAATTATTTGGCCCTAGCGTCCCCAAAGTTCCCTATAGTCTTTTTATCGACCAAGTGGAAGATGGTAACGTCGCTAGGGTATCCGTGGGACAGAATGAGATTCGTTATCAGCTTAAAAACGACCAAGAGGGCAACTACGGACGAATTTTCAGCACTACACCGATTTTTGACCTAGAATTGCCCAAACGTCTAGAAGCTAAGGGCGTAGAATTCGCCGCCGCACCACCGCCAAAAAATGGCTGGATTGGTAGTGTTCTTAGTTGGGTGATTCCTCCCCTGATTTTTGTCGGTATTTGGCAATTTTTCCTCGCTCGCAGCGGTGGCGGTGGTCCAGCCGGGGCTTTATCGATTACCAAAAGTCGCGCTAAAGTCTATGTGGAAGGAGATACCACCAAAACCACTTTTAAAGATGTGGCCGGTGTGGAAGAAGCGAAAACCGAATTGGCAGAAATCGTCGAATTTCTTAAATATCCCCAACGTTACATTCAAATCGGGGCGCGGATTCCCAAGGGTGTCCTCCTAGTCGGTCCGCCGGGGACAGGCAAAACCCTGCTGGCAAAAGCAGTCGCGGGAGAAGCGGGAGTTCCTTTCTTTAGTATCTCGGGGTCGGAATTCGTGGAACTCTTTGTCGGTGCAGGTGCGGCCCGAGTGCGAGATCTGTTTGAACAGGCCAAGAAAAAAGCCCCCTGTATTATTTTTATCGATGAATTAGACGCGATCGGTAAATCTCGCGCTAACGGTAATTTTATGGGGGGTAACGATGAACGGGAACAGACTTTAAACCAATTATTGACGGAAATGGACGGTTTTAACGCTGGTGATGCGACGGTAATCGTGCTGGCCGCTACTAATCGCCCAGAAACTCTTGATCCCGCTCTTTTACGCCCCGGCCGTTTTGATCGCCAAGTGTTAGTTGATCGTCCCGATCTGGCTGGACGCTTAAAAATCCTCGAAATCTACGCAGGTAAGGTAAAATTAGGCTCAGATGTGGATTTAAAACAGATTGCTACCCGCACCCCCGGTTTTGCTGGTGCTGACTTAGCTAATCTAGTCAATGAGGCCGCTTTATTGGCAGCCCGCAATCAACGCAGCACCGTCGCCCAAGAGGACTTTAATGAGGCAATCGAGCGGGTAGTGGCGGGTTTAGAGAAGAAAAGTCGGGTTCTCTCGGAAAAAGAGAAGAAAATCGTCGCTTATCACGAAGTTGGTCACGCTCTCGTCGGTGCAGTTATGCCGGGGGGTGGTAAAGTTGCTAAGATTTCGATCGTGCCTCGCGGCATGGCAGCCCTCGGTTATACCCTGCAAATGCCCACGGAAGACCGTTTCCTTATGGATGATACGGAATTACGCGACCAAATTGCTACTCTTTTGGGTGGTCGGGCCGCCGAGGAAATTATCTTTGGTAGTATTACTACTGGGGCGGCTAATGACCTGCAGCGGGCGACGGATTTGGCCGAACGCATGGTGACAACCTATGGTATGAGTAAGACCTTAGGTCCCCTGGCCTACGAAAAAGGTCAACAGAATAGTTTTCTGGGAGATGGCATGATCAATCCCCGGCGCTTGGTGAGCGATGATACGGCCAAAGCGATCGATAATGAAGTGAAAGAGATTGTCGAAAATGGTCATCAGCAGGCCCTGGATATCCTTGCTCAAAATCGCGATTTACTCGAAGAAATTGCCCAAGAAATCCTCAGTAAAGAGGTGATTGAAGGGGAACAATTGCAAGCACTGCTTGATCGCGTTAAACCCCTCGATCGAGAACCTGTTACTGTTTAGATTGATTTGATTTTTACCTTACCCCATCTTTGTTGAAGATGGGGTTTCTCATCTAGAAATTTTGACCTTTAAGAGGGATTGGGGCTGAATATTGAGGAGATAATCCAGAAAAGTCTTGGCGATCACAGATAGTTTTTTATCCTTGGGATAAACCACATACCAATGGCGTTGGATGGGAAAATCTTGCACGTCAAGGATGGTAAATTCCCCATTGGGATTATCTAAATTTAAGACGTGCTGAGACAGAACTGAAATTCCTAAACCACCAGCGATCGCTTGTTTAATGGCTTCATTATTGCCGATTTCCAAACGCAGAGATACGGTGATGCCATGGTCGAGAAAAATTTGCTGTACTGCCCGTCTAATTCCCGATCCCATTTCCCGCATAATAAAAGGTTCCCCTTGCAGTCGTTTAATCGGAATTTTTTTCTGTCCCGCTAGGGGGTGATCTTTGCGAGCAATAACCACGAGGGGATTTTCCAGAAACGGTTGAATCTCCAGGTTTAGCTCTTGGGGGGGTTCGCTTAAAATATATAGGTCATCAACATTATTGATCATCCTTGTTTCTAGGTCTTGGTGATTGGTCAATTCTAGGGACACATCCACCCCTTGGTACTGTTGACAAAAAGGACCTAGGATCTGAGGGATTAAATATTGGGCTGTGGATACCGCAGCTAAACGCAGTTTACCCTGTTTAATGCCCTTGATATCGGCGATCGCCATCTCAAAGTTATCAAGATCCTTGAGGACTGCTTGACAGGTGACTAATAAACTGCGTCCGGCCTCGGTTAAATACAAACGTTTGCCTATCTGTTCAAATAAGGGTAAACCCACTGATTTAGTCAGTTGTTTCATCTGGGTGGAAACGGTGGGTTGGGTGATCGATAGTTCTTCAGCAGCCCTGGTAAAACTGCCATGACGAGCGGTCGCTTCAAAGACAATCAGTTGATGTAAAGTGGCGTGAATCAAGAGAGGCCTCTAGAGAGCTACACTTCTGTTACTGCCTTGAGGAGCTTTGCTAAACAGAAGCAGGAATGGAGGGGAACGAGTAAAAACCTCCCCACCCCGCTTATATCATAGGTTTAAATCAATACTTTTGTAAAGATATATCGATTTAAACTCAATTTACAAAAATTTGCTTGTCAAGATATCCGTTCTAGTATAGATTTAGAACAATCGATCTTTAAAAACCATAAAGTTTTGTCTATCAAGGCTGGTCTGTCAACCGCCAGCTTTGTTGTGGCAAAAAATCCTTTGCTCAGTTGGATTCTCATGGAAATAACCAATCGTATTCATTTTGACAATTGGCGGGGCGATGTATTAGGTTTTCTAACAGCTGCCATCGTTTCTCTACCTCTAGCTCTCGCTTTCGGGGTAGCTTCTGGGGCTGGTGCGATCGGGGCCAGTTTAACCGCCAAAAATCCCGAATTAGGCTTACCTGCGGACTTGACGCTGTCCAAAGTTCTGCCCGCAACAGGTTTGCTTAAGGGGTAAAGAGCCTTACTCTTACTCTCTTTCAGCTTTTGAAGGTTCATTTAGTCCGTTTATATTCAATACTCCTCATCAGGGGAGGCTTAAGGAGGTATTCGTGGATTTTTTCTCATTGTTTGTCATGGACTTTATCCAGCAGTTGCAGTCGCCAACGCTGGCCTTTTTGATTGGTGGGATGATCATTGCCGCTCTCGGGAGTGAATTGGTCATTCCCGAGTCGATTTGTACGATCATCGTCTTCATGCTGCTGACCAAAATCGGTCTAACCGGCGGGATTGCCATCCGCAATTCCAACCTGACGGAAATGGTGTTACCCATGATCTTTGCCGTCATAGTAGGGATTATTGTGGTCTTCATCGCCCGCTATACCTTGGCCAATCTGCCCAAGGTGAAGGTGGTGGATGCGATCGCGACTGGGGGGTTATTTGGAGCCGTGAGTGGCTCGACTATGGCCGCCGGTCTGACGGTACTCGAAGAACAAAAGATCTCCTACGAGGCCTGGGCCGGCGCACTCTATCCCTTCATGGATATCCCGGCGCTGGTAACGGCGATCGTGGTGGCTAACATTTATCTTAACAAGAAGAAGCAGAAAGAAGCAGCCTACGACCAGGAGTCTTTTAGCAAGCAGCCGGTGGCGGCTGGGAATTATTCCGATCAGCAGGATTATCCCAGCAGTCGGCAGGAGTATCTCAGTCAGCAGCAGCCTACGGATAATCGGGTCAAGATCTGGCCGATCATTGAAGAAAGCCTGCGCGGACCGGCCCTATCGGCCATGTTATTAGGTCTGGCTTTGGGCATATTCACCGAGCCGGAAACTGTCTATAAAAGCTTCTACGATCCCCTCTTTCGCGGCTTGCTTTCGATCTTGATGCTGGTCATGGGGATGGAGGCTTGGTCAAGGGTTGGTGAACTGCGTAAGGTAGCCCAGTGGTATGTGGTCTATAGCGTCGTAGCACCGTTTGTGCATGGGTTAATCGCCTTCGGTTTCGGCATGATTGCCCACTACGCCACCGGGTTCAGTTGGGGCGGTGTCGTGGTTCTGGCCGTCATCGCTTCCTCTAGTTCCGACATCTCCGGTCCGCCCACGTTGCGGGCTGGTATCCCTTCGGCTAATCCCTCCGCCTATATAGGCGCGTCCACGGCCATCGGTACGCCCGTAGCGATCGGCTTATGTATCCCGTTCTTCCTTGGTCTCGCCCAGGCCCTCAGCGGCGGCTAATTCCAGAAGGATTGTGGTCTGTGGGCGTTCCCTTGACGGGGCCTACCAAGCAAATAAATATACACACTTAAGGAGATAATCAACATGGCCAAACCAGCCAAAAAGCTCGTCATCGTCACAGAAAAGATTTTGTTGAAAAAAGTCGCCAAGATCATCGAAGAATGCGGGGCGAGTGGTTACACGGTGATGGATACTGGCGGTAAAGGCAGTCGCAACGTGCGCTCGTCGGGACAACCCCACGTTTCCGAAACCGACACGAATGTCAAGTTCGAGATACTTACCCCCGATCGAATTATGGCCCAGAATATTGCCAAGCAGGTGGCCGATCAGTTTTTCCTCAATTTTGCGGGCATGATCTATCTCTGTGACGCGGAGGTTCTGTACGGACAGAGTTTCTGTGGACCAGAGGGCTGTGATATCTAGCCGGATCATGACTCCGGCACTCTAGGGCTACCGCATCCCAAGCATGACTGTCCTTGAGCGGTGGCCCTTTTTCCTATCCCCCAGTTTTATGACCACCTGAAACCTTTAACCCTCATCCCTTTAAACTCATGATTTTGTCCCCTATTCTGCCTTCTTCGATCGGGGAGATAGCGGCTCCCATGGCTCCGCTCCCCTTGCTCGCCACCGTTGTGGCCGAGGATTCACCGATTATTCTCTCTGGCGTATTGCTGACGCTGGTGGTGATTTATCTGGCCAGCAAGCTCGGCGCGGAGGCCGCCAGAAAATTAGATTTTCCGCCCGTACTGGGAGAACTGGTCGCCGGTGTGATCGTCGGCGTTTCGGCACTGCATCTGGTCATCTTTCCCGAAGGGGGACTATCGGCCTCTGACTCGCTGATTATGACGGTACTGCAAGGTTTGAATCAATTGGCCCCGGCTGCCGTGGACCGGATCTTTGAGTCCCAAAGTGAAGTGATTTCGGTTCTAGCTGAAATCGGTGTGATTATTCTGCTGTTTGAAATTGGCCTAGAATCCGACCTGCGACAACTCAAGGAAGTGGGAATTCAAGCCACGGTTGTGGCCTGTGTGGGGGTTGCGGCACCTTTTGCGGCAGGTACGGCCGGGTTAATGCTCGTCTTTCATGTGGCGGCCATCCCGGCGATTTTTGCGGGGGCAGCCTTGACGGCAACCAGTATCGGTATTACCTCGAAGGTGTTGTCCGAGTTAGGTCAACTCAAATCCAAAGAAGGGCAAATTATCGTCGGTGCGGCGGTGATCGATGATGTCCTCGGTATTATTGTTCTGGCTGTGGTCGCTAGTTTGGCCAAAACCGGTGAAATCGATGTGGTTAATGTTATTTATCTGATCGTCAGTGCCACGGCCTTTTTAATCGGATCAATTTTGTTGGGAGGTATTTTTAACAAAAGTTTTGTGGCGATCGTGGAGCGGCTGAAAACTCGGGGAAATATTGTTATTCCCGCATTTGTTTTCGCTTTCTTTATGGCATTTTTAGGCAATGCTATTCATCTTGAAGCGATTTTAGGGGCCTTTGCCGCCGGTTTGGTGCTTGATGAAACCGATACCCGCAACGAGTTGGATGAGTTAATTAAACCGATCGCCGATTTGCTTGTACCGATTTTCTTTGTGACGGTGGGAGCGCGTGCCGATCTCGGTGTTTTAAACCCAACGGTACCGGAGAATCGGGCCGGACTTTTGATCGCTGTCTTTTTGATGGTTGTGGCGATTATCGGTAAACTGGTGACGGGCTGGGCAGTTTTTGGTATATCCGGAATCAATCGCCTCGCCATCGGTGTGGGTATGATTCCCCGGGGTGAGGTGGGTCTAGTTTTTGCTGGGATTGGTTCGGCCAGCGGAATTTTGGATAAGCCTTTGGAGGTGTCGATTATTATTATGGTAATCTTGACCACTTTCCTCGCTCCTCCCTTCCTCAGAATTGCTTTTGGTAAGACGGAAGCTGTTGCCGAAACCCTAGAAAGCAAGGATTCGGCTAATCCTATTCCTTAATTTTGATGGTAAAATCTGATTTTTTAGAGGCTGAAGCATTTTCAGCCTTTTTACAAATCTATGCTAAGGATCACCGGAGCGATCGAGGTAAGATTTGAGAGTATCTAATCTTTTTCCTATGTTCGAGCAGACATTTAAGAATATCGACGATATTCTCCGAAAAGAGGCGGGATGCGCGACCGAGTTGGATTACGCAGAACAGATCTCCTAGATTCTCTTTTTGAAGCAAATTTTGTAGAAATACAACTATCGTGGGGCGGACGAAAAGTAACGCGCAGGCGTAAGAACCACCTCTGTTTTAGATAACGCAAGGAATCTAAATTGACACTCCCCGCTCTAAAGAGACGGGGATTCTTGGTTCACAGAGATTACTTGCTTAGACAGAATTGCTTCTGAAAAAGTAGAGGTATTCTCTCCCCAAGCGTTTATTGGATCGAGCCCAAAGGT
>NZ_JADEXI010000118.1:0-10206 GCF_015207185.1 Microcystis sp. LEGE 08355
CACAGAAACGAGCAGTAGAAGAATTAGTGCAATTGCCTGAAGGGAATCCCTTCCAAGAGAATTTACTGGAAATTCTGGCCAACTGGCGCAAGAGTTTGGAATTAAGAGATAATTTAAGTGCCGAGGAACAGGAGGAGATTATGAACCTATCACCAGCTTATTTACAACAACGGGAAGAGTGGAAACAAGAAGGGATACAAGAAGGGATACAAGAAGGGATACAACGAGGGATACAACGAGGCAGTTTAGAAGAACGGTATTCCCTGATAACCAGTCTTCTGGAAGGACGCTTTGGCAGCCTAGATGCAGAATTATCTAGTCTGGTGGGACAGATTGCCCAACTTCCTATCTCGGAACGCACCAGTTTACTTCTTTCTCTGGCTAATTTATCTCGCTCAGAACTGTTAGAAAGATTCAGGGAAAATTAAACTTTCAATCCCCCTAAGCCAGGAAAAACTATACCCAAGCATTAATGGTAGTTTATCTGCTGAATTATGGGCAAATCTCGCTCGCGGAACACATGAGTAGAAAACGGGTTTCTCGGAGAAACCCGTTTTCTGTGCGTTACTCAACGGATTTAGTATGACAACTGATAAAAACCCCTCCAATTAATGAAGGGGAATTGTCGGATTTTATTGATGGTATTAGGAGACTTTTGTGGTTTCTTTTTCTGAGGATTTAGAGGATTTCAATTGGCGCTTGAGGGTTGAAGCTGCGCCTAGAGTGCCGAGGGCTAGTATGCTTAGGATGGAGGAGGGTTCGGGGACTTTCTCAGTTGTGATAAATTTGACTGGAGTTACTTCTTTTGAATTTGGTGGATTCGGTGGACTTGGTAGAGTAATTGTAAGTTTGTCTGATTCTAATTTAAATCTTTTATCCAATACATCAGAGCCAAGTATTCCTGATACTCCTTTAGGCAAACCCTGAACATTATTGATGACAAAAGGTATAGTTCCAATTTTGTTTAAATTACCTAATTCTACGGGAGAAGTACCAGTTGCACCACCTTCAAGTGTTGCTGTTAATGGTTCCCCCGTCTTTGGATTAAGTAAGGGTAATAATCCAGCAGCATCGCGATTAGCTGTAGAAATTATAGTTCGAGGACTTCCTGTATCAATAAGATATTTTACATCTACAGTACCAGTTACACCTTTAACTGGGATTGTCACTAGATATCTTCCGTTTTCAGAAGTGACTGGAAAATCTGGATTAATACTTAAAAGTACGTCGTCCAAAGTAAAACTAACAGACTGAAAAAAGTCTGCACCTAAAATTCCTGTTACCCCAAGTCCAAGACTTAAAGGAAAATCGGAAACAAGGAAGTCTATAGGAACTTCTTGAACTGAATCAACAATAACAATGGAACCAGATTCTAAAGGTCCAGTCAAACTAACATCAGGTAAAAAAATTGTTGTCCCTGTCTCTGTTAAATCTAGAAGTGAAGCAATATCATCATCTAAAATTGTGTATTTTGAGCCAG
This sequence comes from Microcystis sp. LEGE 08355, assembly GCF_015207185.1. NCBI lineage: Bacteria > Bacillati > Cyanobacteriota > Cyanophyceae > Chroococcales > Microcystaceae > Microcystis > Microcystis sp. LEGE 08355. The sequence continues at coordinate 1,481 of NZ_JADEXI010000118.1, forward strand.
TGTCTATTAGGAATGTAACAGGAGTATCATTGACAGGCAGTTCTACAATTTGATAAGTATCTCCACCAGTCGCTGAAAAGAAAAATGCATTAGCACTTTTCGGAAATATCGTTATTGAAGTTAGTCCCAAGGTAAGCAAAGAGGCGAATAGATGATTGTTCATGGTTTTAGTCTTTATTGCAGTAGCCAGGTCAAGCAATAACCCAACCCAACACCAAAAGGGGATAGCAAAACAATACACATTACCCCCCCCGAACTGTATTCTAAGCTACATTTTTATAAATATTTACATTCCTCTTCGTCAGGCTTCTTTGGCAAGGTTAAGAGCGATCGCCTTCTATCTTTTAGTAGTCAATAATGCCGATGACAAGAGCTAAGTTAAGATTGAAGGGCATTCAGTTGTTAATTCGTGTAATTCTTGAGTAGGGCGAAAATATGACGACACTACTTGTGCAAGCGACCTCGGCTCCTCTGATGATTGATCTTCCTTGGATTATGCCGATGACGGAGGAGCAATTTTATGAATTTTGTTTAGCCAATCGAGATTTACGCATTGAACGCAGTGCTAGTGGAGAAGTGATCGTTATGCCTCCTGCTTTTTCAGATACGGGTAATCGCAATTTTAATATAGCTCTGCAACTGGGGAACTGGTCAGAACTAGATGGAACGGGGCTTGGGTTTGATTCTAGTGCGGGTTTTACGCTGCCCAATGGCGCAATTCGTTCACCGGATGCTGCTTGGATTAAATTAGAACGCTGGAATGCTTTAACAGAAAAACAAAAAGCCTCTTTCGCCCCCATCTGTCCCGATTTTGTCATTGAATTGCGTTCTGCTAGTGATACGGTATCCAGTTTGCAGAAAAAGATGGAAGAATATATTGCCAATGGTACTTTATTGGGTTGGTTAATCGATCGCCAAAATCGCCAAGTCTATATTTATCGTCCCCATCGAGAACCGGAGATTTTAAATGCTCCTGAAACCATTAGTGGTGATCCAGAATTGCCGGGGTTTGTATTAGTAATGGCTAAGATTTGGTAAATGCGATCGCTGCGGACTCCTGTTATGAATTATGAATTATGAATTGGGGAAGTGGGGAGTGGGTTTTTAAAGTTGGATTGGGAGTTAATCATACTGTTAAAAAAGGATTTAGTATCAGGGGCGACCGGGATTTTCCCACAACTCGATCGAATATGTTATCATTCTGGGCAAATAGAGTAAGTCAGCCTAATTCAACCGTGGTCTGTTGAAGCGGAGGAACCGAATTTGGGGCGAATTTCAGTCAATGAAAAGGACATCTCTCAGTCCTAGCCCGTCAGCTAACTTCGTCGGCATTGGGGGAAGACTGAAGAGAAACAGAATAGGAGATATTCCTGCAAATATTCTGGCTCTTTCAGGATTCTTGGTTGGTACTGCTCATTATCTGTACCTCGATCCTTATACAAGGGTAAATAACATGAATATTGCGGCTATTTTAGTCGCTGGGCGTGCCACAGGCAGGCAAGCGAAAGCTTGGCTGTTTAAGGATGTGGTACTGTATCCGGCGATGGGTTTTATCGGTCTGATTACCCTCTGGTGGGTAATTGCGACTTTCCGAAGTGAATTGATGCCCAATCCTTGGCAGGCCTTGACTAGCAATCTCGATTATATTCTCCATCCCTTCTATCGTCGCGGTCCGGGCAATCTCGGCATCGGTTGGCTATTGCTGGCCAGTTTGCGACGCGTCTTAATCGGTTTTCTGTTGGGAGCATTAGTGGCTATTCCGGTCGGGTTTCTCATCGGGCTATCCCGGCCAGCTATGCTCATCCTCAATCCGATCATTCAAATTCTACGCCCCGTTTCCCCCCTAGCTTGGCTACCCATCTCTCTGGCCATGTTTGGAGTCGCGGAACCCTCGGCCATTTTTGTGATTTTCATCACCTCCCTCTGGTCAACCATGATTAATACAGCCCTAGGAGTCGGTAGTGTACCCAAAGACTATATCGATGTGGCCAGAGTCCTAGAAATGCCCAAATATCGCCAGATTTTTAAAATTATCCTCCCCGCTAGTTTGCCTTACATTTTTACGGGATTGCGCTTAAGTTTAGGAATTGCTTGGCTAGTCATCGTAGCCGTGGAAATGTTAACCGGAGGTGTGGGAATCGGGTTTTTTCTTTGGGATGAGTGGAATCGCTTAAACCTTAGTTCCGTCTTTCTGGCGGTGATTGTCATCGGCGTTACCGGTTTAATCCTCGATTACCTAATTAGCCGTTTACAAGTCCTTGTCACCCATCGTCCCGCTAAACCGGGCAGTTAATATCATGATTCCCCCCATATCTAGACGTACCTTCCTTCAGGGATTGGGGACGACTTTGGTGACTGGTAGCCTGACTGCCTGTACTATCAATGCCAGTCGCAACCCGACGGGATTAACCGAGGCAGCCCTAGCCGTAACCCCGATTATCGACCCGAAAACCCTAGAAAAACCTCACCTCACCGTGGGATATGTCCCCGTCAATGATTGCGCCCCCTTCGCCGTCGCCTGGGAAAAAGGCTTTTTTCGTAAGTATGGACTGAATGTCAGCCTCAGTCGGGAAGCAAGTTGGGCGAATTCCCGTGATGGGATTATCTTCGGACGCTTGGACGCTTCTCCCGTGGTCTCCGGGGCGATTACCAATGCGAGGACGGGAGCAGAAGGGGCGCGGGTTGCCCCTCTGTGTGGGGCGATGACTATTCATCGTCACGGCAACGCTATGACCATGAACCGGCCGATGTGGGATTTTGGCCTTCGACCTTGGCGAGAGTATAATGGCGATCTTGAGCAAGCGGGCCGGCAACTGCAAGCCTATTTCCAGAGTATCCCCCCAGAAGAGCGCATCTGGGCGGTGGTCTTGAGTTCCTCCATCTATGAATACTTCCTGCGTTACCTGACGGCATCGATGGGCATTAATCCGATCGAGGAGTTTCGTCTTTTGATTATTCCGCCGCCGCAGATGGTCAACAATATGCGTATTGGCACAATGCAAGCTTATATGGTGGCCGAACCCTGGAACACTAGGGCGATTACCGGTAACGAAGGGGTCGGTTTTACCTTTGCCCAGGGACGGGAAATCTGGCAAGGACACCCCGATCGCATTCTAGCGGTGATGGAGTCTTTTATCGAAGAAAACCCGAAAACCTATCGCTCTTTAGTCAAAGCGATGATTGAAGCTTGTCAGTATTGCGATCGACCTGAAAATCGAGAGGAAGTAGCGACGATCATTTCTGGGCGCTCGTTTACAGGGGCAAAACCACAATTTACCCGCCCCGGTATCGTTGGGGATTACAACTATGGCGGTTTCGATGATCGAAAACGTCTGGTTGAGGATCTAGCGACGACAATTTTTTTCGCCATGCCAAAAGATATTGCCAAAGCCGATCACGATCATTCTACCTTTCTCTGGCAATCGGAAAGTCTTTGGTTAATCACCCAGGCCGCTCGCTGGGGACAGATTGCTGAAATACCCAAAAATGCGGAAGAAGTAGCCAAAAAAGCTTGGAAAACCGATTTATACCGTCAAATCGCCGACGATATGGGTATTGTTTCTCCCAGCGAGGATTATTACGTCGTACCGCCGGGGGCTTTTATCGATCAAAAAGCTTTTGATCCTAGCGATCTCGTCGGTTATCTCAACAGTTTTGAAATTCGCGCCAATTCACCTCAATTCTTTTATTTGCAGGGATAATTAATTATTATGGCCCAATTCTCCTCTGTTCCTAACTCGCTCTCAAGTTCCTTTTCCGGGGAGGAATTTTTAGAGATTAAAAATATTGTTAAAGCTTATCCTCAGGCTGATGGCGGTAATTTTGTTGTCCTCGATGGGGTCAATCTAACTATTGGTTCCCAGGAATACATTTCGGTGATCGGTCATTCCGGTTGCGGCAAATCGACGCTTTTAAAAATTATTGCCGGTTTAGAACAAGCCTCCTCGGGACAGGTGACTTTAGAAGGAAAGTTAATTCGTAAACCGGGGGCCGACCGCATGATGGTTTTTCAGCATTATTCTCTTTTGCCCTGGTTGACAGTGCGAGAAAATATTCGCTTGGCGGTGGATGAAGTTCTTAAAAGTGCTAGTAAAGTTGAAAAAAATAGCCTTGTTAATGAACATTTAGCTATGGTGCATTTAACGGCCGCTGCTGATAAATATCCCGAAGAAATCTCCGGCGGAATGAAGCAGCGGGTGGGCATCGCTCGCGCTTTGGTAACTCGACCGAAAATGCTATTAATGGATGAACCTTTTGGGGCTTTAGATGCTTTAACTAAGCGAAAATTACAACAGGAAGTTCTGAAAATTTGGGAGAGTCACCGGCAAGCGGTGATTATGATTACCCATGATGTAGATGAGGCAATTTTCATGTCCGATCGCATTGTTTTAATGACCAATGGGCCCCATGCTAATATCGGTGAGATTTTAACAGTGCCTTTTCCCCATCCCCGGGATCGTCACGCCATGCGAGAAACTCAAGAATATTATGATTTAAGAAATCATGCTCTCGATTTTCTAGAGCGTTATTTTACAGCAGATGAATAGGCGGTGAAAAAGTCAGATAATATCTGTAGGGGCGAAGCATTCGGATGGGAAATCTCCGGTTTCAGCGATAGGTTATTGCCCGAATGCTTCGCCCTTTTTCTATTAAGATGGGGACAGGGTAGCCAATTCTAAGGCTAAAGGATCAACCCGGCGTAAATTTGCCCCTAATGCTCTTAATTTACCCTCTAAATTATCGTAACCTCGATCGAGGTGATGGAGTCCCTGCACAATAGTAGTCCCCTGGGCTGCCAATCCTGCTACCACCAAAGCTGCCGAAGCGCGTAGATCCGTGGCCATCACCGGCGCTCCAGAGAGGAAAGGCACACCGCGCACTAAAGCGACATTTCCTTTGACCTTGATATCTGCTCCCAGACGCTTTAATTCGGCCACATGACGCAGACGATTTTCAAAAACCGTCTCATTAACCACGCTACTGCCCTCGGCTAAAGTTAATAGAGCCATAAATTGGGCCTGCATATCCGTGGGAAAACCGGGATAGGGCAGGGTTTCCATATCGGTGGCTTTTAAGTCTCTAGGGATAATCCGGAGACGATTGGGACCATCTTCCACCACTTCCGGACCGATTTCGTGCAGTTTGGCAATTACCGAAGCTAAATGGCTGGGAATTACGGGATAAAGACTAATTTCTGAGCGGGTAATTGCCCCGGCTATCAGTAAAGTCCCCGCTTCAATGCGATCGGGAATGATACTGTAATCGGTACTGTGCAGACGGGAAACTCCCTCGATGACAATTGTATTGGTCCCGGCACCGCGAATTTTTGCCCCCATGGAAACACAAAAATTGGCTAAATCAATCACCTCTGGCTCCTGGGCCGCATTACCGAGAATGGTTTCCCCTTGCGCTAAAGTCGCCGCCATCATTAGGGTTTCCGTCGCTCCCACACTGGGATAATCCAGATAAATATTCGCCCCTTTCAGACGACCATTACCCTTAACGCGGGCGTGTACCATGCCGCCATCGATTAATACATCTGCACCCATTGACTGTAGGCCTCTAACGTGCAGATCAACCGGTCTGGCCCCAATGGCGCAGCCGCCGGGGAGGGGAACTTTTGCTTCTCCCAAACGGGCTAAAATCGGTCCGATGGCGAAAAAACTGGCTCGCAACTGGGAGACGAGATCGTAGGGTGCTTGAGCTTGTTGGAGGTCTCTGCCATCAATCTCTAGTCTATCTCCGGTGCGACGGACTTGCACGCCCAAAGCCGAGAGAATTTGACTCATCCGCTCGATATCGGCCAGGGCAGGTACATTACCAATCTGGCACTCGTCGGAGCAGAGTAAAGCCCCCGCCATAATCACTAGAGCGGCATTTTTGGCACCACTGATCTTAACTTCACCCTTGAGAGAGTGACGACCTTGAATTTCTAAATAGGGATGCTCGGTATCGATGGTCATAGGATCATTCATTTATCTTAGTTGGGAGTCTTGGCTAAGGAAAGCTTCAGCAAAATGAGACTGCACTGTATCAGATTTTTGAGGAAATTATTGGTGATTCTACCCCGAAAAGCGATTTTTGTCTTAATTATCTCAACTATCTTGACTTATGGATTGTCCGATAGTATAATAAAAGATTGTGAAAGAAAAATGCGGAACTGGCGGAATTGGTAGACGCGCTAGATTCAGGTTCTAGTGTCTGCAAAGACTTTCGGGTTCAAGTCCCGAGTTCCGCATTATCTCCCTCAAGACGCAGTTGTTTAGGGTAGCCCTAGCAGGGTGAAAAATCCGATTGGCTATAATCTCGATCGCTCTCCTGTAACGGCTATGATTAGCAGTGTTCAAAACCCTTTAATCAAGCAAATTCGCAAGCTACACCGCACTAGAGAGCGACAGGAGCAGAATTTGTCCTTAATTGAGGGAACCCACTTACTAGAGACGGCTTTAGCCGTGAATTGTTCCCTGGAGACGGTCTGTTTGACGGAAAAGTGGCGGCAAAGACAGGGACAATTAGCAGAGAAGCTTCCAAATCAAGCCAAACGAGTCGAGATAGTTTCCCCGGAAGTCCTCGCTTCCCTAGCAACAACGGTTAATCCCGATGGTGTGATTGCCACTATTTCCCGTCATCACCTTCATCCAACCCCCCAAAATCCGCTACAATTGGGCTTAGTTTTGGAAAGATTGCAGGATCCGGGTAATCTCGGCACTATTATTCGCACTGCCGTGGCTACGGAAGTACAGGGTATCTGGTTAAGTCTCGATAGCGTCGAAATCGATAATCCCAAAGTGATCCGCAGTTCCGCCGGGGAATGGTTTCGATCGCCCCTAGTGGTAGAATCGGATTTATCGGCTTTAGTGAAAAAATATCAAGCACAGGGGGTAAAAGCGATCGCGACTTTACCCACAGCCACCAAAAACCACTGGGAGATTGATTTTACCCGTCCGACTTTAATATTATTAGGCAATGAAGGGGCTGGTTTATCACCCCAATTAGCGACTTTAGCCGATGAAACGGTGAAAATTCCCCTCTTTGGTGGTGTGGAATCTTTAAATGTTGCGATCGCTACTGCTGTCATCCTCTACGAAGCTAGAAGACAATTATCCTACAGTAGGGTGGATTAGCGTCAGCGTAATCCACCGTTAAACCAGACAAGAATTAGAGATTTATGTATTCTCGTTTTCTGTCTCCCAATCTAAATTATCTAGCATCTTCAACAATAAATTAATGAATACGATAATTTCTCCACCCTCCTCTGGTTTAGGATCGATGAATCGATGAGCGTAACGGTTACGAAAAAGCTTCATTGTACCCGAATATAAATCACGGTATGCCTCTAATTCTTCTGATGGAAGCTTATCTTTTTGTACAGATTTATTGCTTCCAAAAATTAGGTTAACAATACCATTACCCGTGGCTTTTTGATTAATATTATCAATATTTCCCAGTTTCCTCATGCGGTCTTCTAAAACCACTGTCGCATTGCGAATCGCAGTATCCCACGCTTTTGGATTATCTCCACCCGCACTCACAGAAAAAAGGACTCTCTCCCATAGTTCAGAGTCTAAATGTTCAACTTCAGTCAAGGGAATTAGATGACGAATAGCCGAGCGATTGGGTTCAGCAAAGTTAGAATCAACCGCTTCATAAGCTTTTTGTTTTAGAGCGCCCTTGTATTGATTCTGGCTTTTTTGTTGCCATATAACATAATCATATTTTTCTAAGATATCGAACGTTGGGAATTCGACAGAAGGAGTGCTATCAGAACCCTTGTAATCAACCCAACCATAATCGGTAAGAGTCGTAATGTACCAAATACTGTCCTCTTTAAGATTACCAGCCCGTACTTCTTTAACTATCCATCGCAAAAGGTTTTTTTGATTTTCTGTTAACGTCATATTTACACCTCGAAAAGTAACTAACAGTACTATTATACTATGTAGTTTTGATTTTCGTAACGGGAATTTGCTAAAACCGACATCTATATAGGGTCTGCTGAAAAAGTACGGGCGAAGCATTCGGATAGAAAATCTACGGTTTCACCGATAGGTTATTGCCCGAATGCTTCGCCCCTACAGGACACGGGCCGATGAAGACGCAAGGTTTTAAACGAAGATTCTCTCAAAATCTTGCACCTGTGAGAGCAAAACAGAACCCTAAAACCCTTACCTCGTCTATATTTCACATTTATTCAGCAAGCCCTATATAAATCCCTCGGATAGGTGAAACTGTTTCTATGAATAGTGAAATTTGATACAGTCAACCAATTTTTTACACTTCCGTTTTTTTGGCAAGTTTTGGCGGAATTTGCGCGGCTGTTAAGGTGACAATTTGGCCATCTTTGAAAATGCTGATAGATTCTCCTAAGAGGCGGTGTCTCTCAATTGCTTCTGCGATTGCGATTCTAACACCTGTATCGATTTTCTGATGCAGTTCCGTTAAGGTGGGTTCAGTCATTTTGGTTTCTGGTAATGATTCGGAAGGTGTCTGGGTTATAAATAATAGGAGGTTGATTAAATCCTAACGCAGCAACTAAGTGCGGTTCATCCCCAGAATTATCATAGATAACCCAAGTATCGCACAAGGGTAAATACAACTGCTTGACATCCTCGCCGCCCTAAAAGTGCGGCGATTCCTAAACCTCACGATTTAAGTTTCTGCTTCCACCACCGTCGCATACCACAGTTAAAAAACCATGTACTGTCTTACCCAGAGTCCACAGACTT
>NZ_JADEXI010000119.1:0-10188 GCF_015207185.1 Microcystis sp. LEGE 08355
CCCCACACCACGCCCACCCAATTAACAGAAAGTCCTAAATTTGCTGCTATGCTACAGATAATCAGAGGGGTAATTACAGTTAAGAGAAGACCCTGAATCCCTAGACGCAATTGTACGGGATGGTTATCGCCGCCGCCTCTCGTTTCCACATACCAGCGCACTGCTTGGGGAAAATAAAACACCCAGTACAACAGCAAAAGATAATCAAAGGGATTCCATAAAGATAAATCGCGTCTGAGTTTAGGGGCGAGATTAATGGTGGGGACGGTGCTTTCCTTCATAATTTTTATCTCTGGCTATTTACCCGGTGATGGTTTATTAAGTAGGTAGGTGTTAACTGTCAAACACCCCCCTTATCAAGGGGGGATTAAGGGGGGATCAAACCCCCTCAAGGTAGAGTTGATTCATGAATCAACCCTACTATGAATCAACCCTAGGGGGCAAGGGGATCAAAGACAAAATCTATCTTCTATTTAATCAGAACCACTTAATTATCGGAACTAAAAAGGCTTATATATATTTCGGCACGGATTCCAATTATACTAAAAAGTATAGGTCAAATTGAGGGATTTTGTCAAGTCTTTTTTGCCATTAATCTATATAATTGTCGGGTTGCTTACCAGTCATTGTCCTGAAAAAAATTAGGTTCTTCTATTCGTGTTATGCAAGGGAGGGGGTTATAAGGAATGAAACCCCGATAGAGACAGACATTGCTGCGATTTTTGTCAATTGTTTTCGCTCTAGAACGAACTAATCAATTAAGTCTCTTGCCAGATAAGTATTTAGTCAATTTATGCCCCCATATCGAACCATACCAAGTAACGAAGAACCTTCTTTTTCCTCTTCTTCAATCGCCGATTTCGGGACAATGACGACGTTAACCGATTCTTCTACTTCGTTGAATAGTTCTAAAACATATCCTTCCTCACCCCCCTTCGGATGGGGAACTATATCGACAAGAATCGCCCAATCACCCTGCTTAAGATTGTATTCGGGAACGTCGCGGGCTAGGGTCACTTCTTCGTATAGTTGCGCCATGGTTTATTTTTCCTTTCGGGGTTTGAGGGTGATAAATTGAAATTGATGATCGAGGTTTCGTTTTAGCCAAATCGTGACGACGGATAGGCGAACTTGATTACTGCCGATTAATTCGCCCTCGACTCGATCGAAGGTTCCCTATTCGATTCACCGATCAAGTGTATTAATTGATATTGTTTCAAGGTTTTTTTGGGGTTGTAATTGCAGAAAGTTTTTTTTTAAATAGTCCGGACTAAAAAGGCTTATATATATTTCGGCACGGATTCCCATTATAATAAAAAGTATAGGTCAAATCGAGGGATTTTGTCAAGTCTTTTTTGCCATTAATCTATATAATTGTCGGGTTGCTTACCGGTCATTGTCCTGAAAAAAATTATGCCCTGGTTTGTCAAACAGTCCTAAGTAGGTGGGTGGAATTAAATATAAGATGAACGTAGGTTGGGTTGAAGCATGAAACCCAACACCCGCATGGGTTACGCTACCGCTAACCCATCCTACAAATAATTGTGCCTCCCTACTTGTGTGCAGCGTTTAATCAAGTCAGTCCCGATGAAAAAATTTTCACCCCCACAGATGAAAGAGGTTTCTTTCCCTACACCCCACACCCTACACCCTACACCCTCTTTCAAGTCAGGACGGGAGACAAAAACGAGTTATTGGACAGAAAGAGGCGATGGGATGTTATTATTTAAAGCCGATTCCCCGGAAGCAGCCGAATCGATCATCGGGCAGCATCCCCTGGCGAATAGTAGTGGAATAGGCTATTAAAGGAGTGAACCCTGTGCAAATATTCACGACAATCCCCGGTTTACGCACTTTTTTGGCTGATTATCGTCCCGATCGCAGTATTGCCCTCGTGCCAACCATGGGCGCCCTCCATAAAGGTCATGCTAGTCTAATTCGACGCGCAGTGACGGAAGCGGAGGTAACTGTGGTCAGTATTTTTGTTAATCCTCTACAATTTGGACCTACAGAGGATTTTTCTAGCTATCCCCGCACCTTTGAAAGCGATCGCCAACTGTGTGAATCCTTGGGAGTTGCTGCTATTTTTGCTCCCAGTGCGGAAACTTTAGGAATTGGTAATTCTGAGGAGATAACCGCAGTTGTTCCCCCGACTTCTCTGACTAGCGGGTTATGTGGTGCTTTTCGTCCGGGACATTTTCAGGGAGTAGCCACAATTGTCACCAGGTTATTTAATATAATTGCACCGACGATCGCCTATTTTGGCGAAAAGGATGCCCAACAGTTAGCGGTTATCCGGCAATTAGTCAGGGATTTAAATTTAGCGATCGAGATTCGCGCTTGTGCTACAGTGCGAGAAACATCGGGATTAGCATTTAGTTCTCGCAATCAGTATCTATCGGTCACAGAAAGGGAAAAAGCGACAATTATCCCCCAAAGTTTGCAATTAGCTCTCGAAAGTTTTCGTTTAGGGGAAAGACAAAGGGAAAAACTACTAGCTATTGTCCAAAAAAATCTCGACAGAGTAGCAGAATTTCGCCCTCAGTATCTGGATTTAGTCCATCCCCAGAGTTTACAACCGATCGAGCAGATCGAGACAGAGGGCTTATTAGCGATCGCTGGATCGGTCGGCCAAACCCGTTTAATTGATAATATTATTTTGCGTCAACGTCGGGCAGTTATCGCTATTGATGGGCCTGCTGGAGCGGGAAAATCGACGGTAACGCGCTTAGTAGCGGAAAAATTGGGGTTAACCTATCTCGACACCGGTGCGATGTATCGCGCGGTGACATGGTTAGTGGTGAATTCCGGTCTGGATTTGTCCGCAGAAGCGGCCATCGCCGAGTTATTATCTTTAGCGAAGATAGAAATAATCCCCGCCGATAGTCCCGAAAATGTCACTATAGTGAAGATTAACGGGCAGGATGTGACTTTAGAGATTCGCTCTCCCGCAATTACCTCGCAAGTGTCCAGAATTGCCGCTCAAAAAGCGGTGAGAGAGCAGTTAGTCACCCTGCAAAGACAGCTGGGAATGTCGGGGGGAATAGTTGTGGAAGGTCGAGATATTGGTACTAATGTTTTCCCAGAAGCGGAATTAAAGATTTTCTTGACAGCGACACCCGAAGAAAGAGCCAGAAGGAGATTAAAAGACTTAGAAGCGCAGGGAAATGGGGGGATTAGTCTCGCAGAATTAATCCAAGAGATTGAAAAAAGGGATTATTTGGATAGTAATCGCTCCCTAGCACCCCTGCGAAAAGCCGCAGATGCGATCGAAGTTAATACCGATCATCTCAGTATTACAGAAGTCACGGAAAAAATCATTGCTCTTTATCATCAAGGAGAAGAAAATCAATGGAGAAGCCTCTAGTTTTTTTAGATACTGATGTTTTGATTTCTTATCTACGAGGAGATCTTGCCAGTGTGCATTTATTTGATCGAGAAATACTCGATCGCGTTTGTCTTGCTATTAATGCGATCGTTTTACAAGAGTTATTATTTTTGGCAGAAGTTCGTAATCATCCTGAAATAGTCGATCGGATTCAAGAAAAGGTGACTATCTTGGATTTTGATTTAGTAAAACTTGATCAATATTGGCAAAATGCTAGAGATATTCGCAATATTTTGGTACACTCGAATGATGTTTTAATTTTAAGTAGTGCCGCTAATTGTGATTATTTAGTTACCTATGATCAAAAACTTAAAAAAGCCTCTAGTTATCTATATAACTCTAAACCGATGGTAGTAACACCTGAAGAATTATTAGCTCAACTTGAAAGTAAAGTTTAGTGTAAAGGTTGACAAAATTGAAAATCTATTTAGATACAGGTGTTTTTATTGATTACCTGAGTCCCTTGATCTTGGGAGGAATAAATTTACGTCCTACAAATCGCCGTGGTCGCACTCCTGCTCAACTATCTCAAGATGCCGAAAGTGTACTTAAAAAAATCGCTTCTTCACACTTAGCAGCAACATCCAGTCTGACCTACTATGAAGTCGAAGAAGCACTATTTAAGCAATTTACTTCTGTGACTATAGGGATGGAAAATGCTAGTAACTTTAGGGTTTTAGCTGCTCGTTCAATTGTAGTGCAAACTTTTAATGTAGTGAGGTTTTTCGGAATCACTGCTCTCGATCTTACTTCTACAATCGTAGAATTACAATTAAATTGTTTGGAACTACAAATGAGAGGTATTAGAGCTGCTGATGCGCTCCATGTAGCGACGGCTATTCACTTTAACGCAGAAGTATTTATTTCAGTAGATGAAGATTTGCTGAAACTCAATACATTAATTACTAATAATCAAGGAAATGCTATTAATTTTTGTGATACTGATACGGCTTTGTTACTTATATAATTTTATCAAGTTTGTTTGGGTTCCCTAATGTAAATTCTAGGTGATAATCATCACAAAAACTTATGCTTATAAATTCCCTTACTATCAAATCTATCTGTTTAACGGTAACTTCCTTGATAATTCTTGGCAGTCCAGCTATATCTTTAGCCGATCACAGATCACCAATAACTTTAGCTTCTCGGTATTTATCAAACCAGCAACAGGGAAAAAAAATTATTCTTAATGGTCGTTCTTTGCCCGTTTCTTGGCGACAGTGGACAGCAGCAAATAGTACCAGAATTGCCATGAGTGACACGGGAGCAAGACAATTATTTGGCATGGATTTTCTGAGCACAAATGATCCAAAAAAGCAACCGATAAGCTGGTTTAATTTAGAAACTTTATCAGCTAATTTAATTGATTCTGATCGCTGGCTAGACGTTACAGATATTTTACTAACAATGGGGGCAACAACCACTATTAATGGCGATAGTTTAACTATTAACTTTCCTGCTCCCCAGATGCAAGATATTCAGCTAGAAAATTATGGAGCAGTACAAAGGATTATTATTCAACTCGATCGCCCGACCTTTTGGCAAGTTAGTCAGGCAAAAAATCAAGCAGTGATTACCCTAGAAGGAAATGCCCAGCAATCCCTTATCTCTAGGTTTCAACCCCAAACTATCAGCAACAGTAATCAAAATAACGATGAAGATGATCTAGGTAACTCCAATAATAACTTACCTACTCAGATCACTTCCTTAGAAAATAATGGGGTGATCAGTCGTTTAAAAGTTAACCTTCCCACTGCCTACGGATTACAGATCAGCAGTGTGGATAATCCTCCCCGAATTATCATTGATTCTCGTCCCGATGCTATGGATGAAAAGCGCATTGTTTGGCAACAAGGGTTAATCTGGAATCAAAAATATATCCAGTTAGATCAAGATTGGTTTCCCGTGACTTGGTTAGAAATCGATCCCAGAAATCCTCAGATAACTATTAAACCAATCACCGCTAATTCCACCTCAATGCGCGGCACTAATCCCCTGATCACGATTAATAGCGAAAGTAACGCAGTAGCGATGATTAATGGCGGCTTTTTTAATCGTAATAATCAGTTACCTTTGGGGGCAATTCGTGTGGATGGCAAATGGTTATCCGGACCAATTTTAAACCGAGGAGCGATCGCATGGGATAATCGTGGTAAAATCAGGATCGATCGCCTGAGTTTAGAGGAAACCCTGATTACTGCCACCGGACAACGTTTTCCCCTAACCCAGTTAAATAGTGCTTTCCTGACAGCCGGCTGCAGTCGTTATACTCGCGATTGGGGGAGTAATTATCATCCCCTCACCGAGCGGGAAACCGGGTTAGTCGTGCAAGGCGATCGCGTGACGGAGAAATTAAATAATCTTTTGCCACAGGATAGTATAGACATACCGGAAAATGGCTATTTAGTCATCTGCCGAAAGACAGATATTAATTTAAAGATTGGTGAGACAGTCAACCTCGATAGCGTCACCCTACCGAGAGATTTTGCTAATTATCCCCAGATTTTAGGTGCTGGCCCCCTATTATTGCAGAATGGACGCATAGTTTTAGATGGAAATGCCGAAAAATTTAGTCCTGCATTCCAAAATCAACAAGCTTCCCGCAGTGCGATCGCAGTTAGCCAAGAAGGAAAAATTTTGCTAGTTGCTATCCATAATCGCGTCGGGGGAAGGGGGGCAACTTTAGGCGAATTAGCCCGAATTTTGCTGTTAATGGCGGCAAAGGACGGTTTAAACCTAGATGGGGGTAGTTCCACCGGGATAGCCTTGGCGGGTTATCTGCTCGATCGCTCTGCCGTTACCGCCGCAAAAGTCCATAATGGAATAGGAATATTTTTATCACCGTCTCCTTGAAGGGGGTGAAAACAATGGATAATAGCGACTGGATTAAACAATTGCTGCTGATGGGTATTGGCACCACTTCCATGGTGGCAGAGAAGATCAAAGAAGTGAGCGATGAATTAGTAAAAGACGGTAAAATCAATTCCGATCAGGCTAAAAACTTTGTCGATGATCTGATGACACAGATGAAGTCTGAACAAGGGAGCTTCGAGAATAACTTAGAACGCTATATCCGCAATATCTTGCAGGATTTAGGGGTTCCCCGACAATCGGAAATGGATGAACTGCGGGGAAGGATTGATAGATTAGAACGGCAGGTGAGAGACTTAGAGAATAAACTCTGGCGTTAGGGAACTATGAAATCAATGCGCGAAATCTTGCTCAGTTTTGCTATTATTGCGGTTTGTGGCTTATTTTTAATCGCTGCTTCCCTCTTTGGTGGAGGGGAAAAAACCAATGCGATCGCCGCAGAAATCGCTCCACCCCCTATCACTCAAACTATTAATAAGGAAATCATCTCCATGGATTTAGATCAAGCAGTCACCACCGATTCGGGACTAAAATACATAGATATCGTGGAAGGAACTGGAGAAACTCCCCAAAAAGGTCAAAAAGTGACTGTTCACTACACGGGAACCCTCACAGACGGCAAAAAATTCGATAGTTCCAAGGATCGCAATCAACCTTTTACCTTTACCATTGGAGTTGGTCAAGTGATCAAAGGATGGGATGAAGGAGTCGCATCGATGAAAGTCGGTGGGCAGCGTACCTTAATTATCCCCCCAGAATTGGGTTATGGTGCGCGGGGTGCCGGTGGGGTGATTCCTGCCAACGCGACTTTACTTTTCGATGTGGAATTGTTGGGAGTTAAATAGGTTTTTCCTCTGATTTTTCACCTCTACCCGCATCGATCCCGAATGCGGGTTTTTTGACAAATTGCCGAAAGCTAAGGGCCAAATCAGGAAGATTTAGTAAATTCTAGACCGTTTTCGCTACCGTAACGCTCCATAAAACGCATAAAACGATCCCACTCTGCGGGAGAATTGAAAATAACCGTAGCTTCGATCGCCATGGGTTTACCGTTGATAAATTTGCCTTTTACTTCCCTGGTGACGATTTCCCCTTCCTCATCGATGAGATACATCCCCGTGATTTCCTCGGTTTGTTGATCTCCTAGTATAGTCGGTTGCTCAAAATAAAATTTTGCCGATCCCTTCTCCCCCGTTTTAGTGCGACTTAAGCGGATATCGGGAACAACAGGTTCTTTTAACCCCTTGGAAAACTGAATTTCTGCCATTACTTTTCTTTATCCTTGTCATGAAATACACATTTCTAGATCATCTCACACCAAGTCGCAAGTAAAAAGCAGATGGGACAGCATAAGCTCAAAATATCAATACCAATATCATTTTTCCTTATTCGTAGCAGGCCTATCCATTAGTCATACTAAATCCTATTTAAAAGGTATAGGAGAGTGGAGAGTGGGGAGTGGGGAGTGGGGAGCAGGGAAAAAAAATCCCTAACTTGGGAGTTAATCACACTATTAAAAACGGATTCGGTGTCACATCTTTCTTAACATGAAATTTGACAAAAAGACAAAAGTGTGCAATGTGGCTCAAGTTGGTTTTCTGGGGTAACTAATTTGATGGCATAGTTCCGGGGTTGTAGTCGGTCGTTAATTTCCATGCCCTCTATAGTACATCCCCTGTCGGGGTTCTGTCCCTTCTTATACTAAATTCGGTTATTAAAAACTGATTATTTATTCTCCGTTTTGCCTCTTGCATGAGTGCCTCTCCTGATATAAGTAGTCGTGCAAAATTAATTTCCTAGTTGAGACAGGAGACTCCGAGACAGGAGACTCCGAGACGGGAGACGGGATACAGCTATTAGGGATCGGATTTGAGTTTTCAGTTCTCTGTTTGCTCACATCAGCAGAAGTCTGACGGAGTAGTGGCTTAGATGTGTAATTAATTGTGCTTAGATACTTACCAGATGAAAATGGGTAAAACCCTACACCCCACACCCTGTCCCCACGAAAAACTTTTTCAGCAGACCCTAATTACGCGTGTTTTAGCTTACTTGTGTCCTTAAATACTTCTTTTACTGCGTCAAATCACACAAGTCTTTATATGAAGGCTGTATGATCGTATTTAGGGTAAATTACGTTGCCATTGCTTCCCGCTTCTGATCTAGACTGTGTTGAGATTTGTCAAAGCTAATTGCAAAAGTAATCTTTTACATCCAATGGTTTTTAAGTCTGTTAGCACACTATGTCTATCGTAAGTAAACAAGAACCTAAGCTGGAAACGCTTACCCTATTTCAAAAACGCCCAAAAACGGCGTTCTAGGGGAAATTTTGGGTTGTGAGCATAATTAACCATCTCTGCCATTACTTTTGAAAAATTTGACTTGGGCAAATTATCAATAGATATGCAGTCTATTAGTAGTTATCTTAACAGTGAGATACGAAGTTTCTGGTTTTAGAGAACGACGCAACGGCGGAACGTCGGAATATTATCTGATCGTCCAGAGATGATGACAAATACCGCCATACTGCATCCTCATGATAAACGCTATAATCTGAAAGTTGTTGCCAGTTGCTCATCATGAAAAAACTGACTTATTCATTGCTCCCCCTGGGGATTACTGTTGGACTTTGCCTAAACATTGCCCCTGCTTCCGCTACTTTGCTGGTACGAAATGTCATTCCCAACGCCGCCCTTTCTATTGACGGCTTTGGAAGTAAATCTAATAGTGGATTTATTCAAGCCAATATACCCACAGGTTCTACTATTCAGAGGGCTTATCTCTATGCCGCCTCTATCTGGGATATGAGTCAAGTTTACGACGTAATTTTTCATGGGACGACACTTCCCGTGAGTTCAGCAACTATTCTTAGTCCCAATCAAAACCTAGCCACCACCGCCCGTTGGGATGTCACCAGTATCATCGCTTCCTCTTCATCCCCTACAGGAATATTTCCAACAGACTTTAGTATCGTTGAGGATGGCGATAACGATGGTGAAGTTCTCGTCGTTGCCTACAGCAATCCTTCTACCCAAGGTCTTACCTCGGTTATTTTGGACGGGGAACTGAATCCCAAGGGAGACACGGTTAAGTTCGATTTTCCCGCTCCTTACGCTGGGGGAGCTTTTCTGGTTTCCCTCGCCTCTAGTTATAGCCGTCAACCGAGTGGGCAAGCCACTGAGATTGACGTAACCACTAATTCGACCAATAATCGACGATTAACCAGTAGCGCAGGAGGACAGGATGATGGCGAAGCAGACAACGGAGCGTTAATAACTGTTGGGGGGATAGGTGACAGTCCTGATAACCCCGATCCCTGCGCTCTTCCTTCGCAGGGACCGCGAATCGATGATGAATACTATAACCTCGCTCTCGGCAATAGTAGTAGTTCCTCTTCGTGCAGTGCTGCTAGCACCATTCCCTTTATCTTACCTGGAAATACTTTCGTTGAATTCAAAACAGTGAACCCCAGTGACGATGATAACGTTTTCGGAATGTTTATCACCAGTAAATTTGGGACCAGTCCTAGTCCTGTCCCCGAACCATCGATGACACTGGGTATTTTCGGTATCGGTGGCATCGGTATCTTACTATCTCGCCTTGGTAAAAAATCCTAAGCTGCCCGCGAATTTAAATTGCTTGTGGAGATGAGGCAAGAGTGCCTCTTGCCTCCTACTCCCCTCTCCCTTTCTGGGAGAGGGGTTGGGGGTGAGGGCAATTAACCATCTCTGCTATTACTTTTGAAAAATGGTATAAATCACCCCTTCAGGACTCTCGGAGTGCAATCAGTGGCAAAATCAAGGCTTTGACATCCTCGCCGCCCTAAAAGTGCGGCGATTCCTAAACCTCACGATTTAAGTTTCTGCTTCCACCACCGTCGCATACCACAGTTAAAAAACCATGTACTGTCTTACACAGAGTCCACAGACTTT
>NZ_JADEXI010000120.1:0-10187 GCF_015207185.1 Microcystis sp. LEGE 08355
CCTGTCTCCTGTCTCGGAGTCTCCTGTCTCGGAGTCTCCTGTCTCGGAGTCTCCTGTCTCGGAGTCTTCTGTCTCGGAGTCTCCTGTCTCCTGTCCCACTGCTATTAGGAGGCTATGGTAGCTGCGGGACGACGGCGGCGATAAGTACGATTGTTCGCTGGTTCCGTTGCCGCCGCTTGTAGGAGGAAAATCACTAGAGGTTGACTCTTTAACTCCCGTTTGATTAAACGTTGCAAAGTCGTCTCGATTTCGGCCCGCAAACCGGCCCAATCTGGGTCCCCCGTCGCAGTTTTAAATTCACTACTGCGATCGCTTAAACAGCGTTCGATCGCCCGAATAATTAGCTGATTCAGCAGCGAGATTTCCACTTTTGTCACCACACCGCGCAAATTAATCTCTGGAGGTGCGCTTAATTGTCCCTCACCGTTGACGAAGGATGCGATCGTAATCACACCATCTTCGGCTAACTGTTGTCTTTCCTGCATAATGTGTTCGTGGACTACACCCGCTTGATCGACTAACTCGATTCCCGATGGCACTGGTGTGCCGAGGCCAATGCGATCGCCAGTTAACTCGATCGTGTCACCATTTTTGACAATTACCATATTTTCGGCGGGAATCCCCATACTTTGGGCCATCTGAGCGTGTTTGACCAGCATTCGGTGTTCTCCATGCACTGGCACAAAAAACTTCGGCCGCGTCAAAGATAGCATCAATTTATGGTCTTCTTGGGAACCATGGCCAGAAACGTGAATTCCCTTATCGCGTCCGTAAACCACGTTAGCACCCTGCATCATCAGGCGATCAATTGTATTGACCACAGCGATCGTATTACCCGGAATCGGATTAGCGGAAAAGACAATCGTATCCCCCTGACGCGCTCGAATATGAGGATGTTCACCCTTAGAAATCCGCGTCATGGCTGCTAAAGGTTCCCCCTGGGATCCTGTGGTTAAAATGACGATTTTATCATCGGCTAAATTGCGGGTCGCTTTCAAGGGTTCAAATATATCGTCGGGACATTTGATATACCCCAAATTACGCGCATGAGCGATAACATTTAACATCGATCGACCCACTACCACCACTTTCCGGTTAAATTTCTGGGCCAATTTCAACACCAGATTAATCCGATGCACCGAGGAAGCAAAGGTAGTAATCATAATCCGTCCCGTTGCTTGGTTAAAAACCCGCTCTAAACCGGGATAAACGGAAGCTTCCGAGGGAGTATAACCGGCTACTTCTGCGTTAGTGGAATCACTCAATAAACATAGCACCCCTTTCTCGCCATGTTCGGCAATTTTTTGTAGATCAAAGAATTCGCCATCGACGGGAGTATGGTCAATTTTAAAATCTCCTGTGTGAATAACTACCCCCAAAGGAGTGTGAATTGCTACACAAAAACTATCGGCGATCGAGTGGGTATTGCGGATATATTCCACCATGAAAGATTTACCTAAACGCACCATTTGCCGGGGAACTACGGTTTCTAATTTGGTACGATTTGCTAATCCTGCTTCTTCCAATTTATCCCGCAATAAAGCCATCGCTAGACGCGGACCGTAGATAATTGGTACATCAAATTGTTTGAGATGGTAGGGAATGCCACCGATATGATCTTCGTGACCGTGGGTGACAATCATACCCTTAATTTTATGGCGATTTTCCCTTAGATAAGTCATATCGGGAAGCACTACATTGACCCCGTGCATATCATCGGAAGGAAAAGCTAAACCAGCATCCAGGAGAATAATCTCATCATCGTATTCAAAAACACAGGTGTTTTTGCCGATTTCGTGTAGTCCTCCTAGGGGAATGATCTTTAGTTTTGCTTGGGTTTTATCTTGAATCATTAGGTATCCTTTGATGGTAAGTTATGGTGATTTTTCAGGTGGTTTTTGTGGACGGTAAATCTCAAAAAATGGATAGTTAGACTTATTCTAACTAGGGAAATAACACCTAGTTAAATTCACTTGGTATCAATACTTTCTAGCAGTTCTAAACTATATTTCTTTTCTAGTTAAGCTATTAACATTATAACCTATTTCTCGAAAAAATCCTAGTTTAGTTAGCCAAATTTTCTAATATTTTTCTAGATTAAAGCCAATTCTTGCATAATTTTTGCTAATCCTTCTTCTAGTTCGGGACTTAGGGAACATAAAGGAAGTCTTAGACCCCCCACATCCCAACCGACTAGATTTAAGGCCGCTTTAATTGGAATTGGATTAGTGGCACAGAATAAACCTTTAAACAGGGGAAATAATTTCAAATTAATCTCGATCGCTTTGGCCGCATCTCCAGTTAATAAAGCTTGAATCATCCCTTGGATTTCTTCTCCCACTAGATGACTAGCAACACTGACCACTCCCACCGCACCACAGGTCATTAGGGGTAAGGTGAGAAAATCATCGCCAGAATAAATAGCGAAATTTTCAGGAGTATGACAGTAAATCTTACAGGTTTGTTCTAAATTACCACTAGCTTCTTTTACCGCCACAATATTATCAACTGCTGCCAGTTTAATAATCGTTTCTGGGGTCATATTTTGACCAGTACGACCAGGGATATTATAAAGCATTACTGGCAGATCGGGACAAGCTTTGGCAATGGTGCGAAAATGCTCGTATAAACCCTCTTGGGGAGGTTTATTGTAGTAGGGAACCACTTGTAAAGAACCATCTAAACCCAGTTTAGCAGCCTGTTGGGTCGCTTCGATCGCTTCGGAAGTGCAATTAGAACCCGTCCCCGCAATCACTTTTCCACGACCATTAACCGCTTTTTTGACAATACTAAATAGTTCGTATTCTTCCTGCCAACTTAGGGTGGGTGATTCTCCCGTCGTCCCACAGACCACTATACCATCGCTACCGTGGGTAACTAGATAATCGGCCAATTTTTCCACCATCCCATAATTAACTTGACCCTCGACGGTGAAGGGTGTCACCATCGCCGTAATTACTCGTCCAAAATATGTTTCACTCATTGATCAGTTATCAGTTATCAGTTATCAGTTATCAGTTATCAGTTATCAGCTTCTGAAGGCAAGAGGCAAAAGAAAGAATCTGGCAATCCTCCTACCTAAAAAGAAGGTTATCAACTAAGTACATCGAAGCTTTTAGCTTAACAAATTAGGTTTTAGATTCGTCCTTTGTTATCAGTTTTTGAGCGATCAGCAATCAGCTTTCAGACTTTATTTATCCGACGATTAATTAGCTATTTTTCTAGTTATCATTGCCTTGATCTAGCTGATGGCTGATAGCTTAATTATCAAACTGTTGCTAATCTTGAACCGACGAGATTTTTCTTAACTAAAAGTTCGGCAATTTGTACAGCATTTAAAGCCGCACCCTTGCGAATTTGATCGCCGCATAGCCACAATTCTAGACCGTTAGGATGGGAGATATCTTGACGAATGCGTCCCACCAATACTTCATCGCAACCGGTGGCATCAATTGGCATGGGAAAATAATTAGCGTCCCAATCTTCCACTAATTTTACCCCCGGAGCAGACTCAAGAATTTCTCTGGCCTTCAGCACAGAAAAAGGCTGACTAAATTCTAGGTTAACCGATTCCGAATGGGCCCGCAGGACGGGAACCCTGACACAGGTGGCGCTAACCCGCAGCTCTGGACAAGCAAAAATCTTGCGGGTTTCGTTGACCATTTTCATTTCTTCCTCGCAGTACCCTTGACCATTAATTGGGGTATTGTGGGGAAAAAGATTAAAAGCGAGGGGATAGGGGAAGGAATTAGTGGGAGGTTGCCGATTGTCAAGAATTGCTTGTGCTTGCTGTTTTACCTCCTCCATCGCTCGCGCTCCAGCACCACTAGCGGACTGATAAGTAGAAACTACTACTCGCTCGATCGCCTGTACTTGGTGGAGAGGCCAGATCGCCACTCCTAAAAGAATTGTCGTACAGTTGGGATTAGCGATAATGCCCCGGTGATTGTCCACACTGTCGGGATTGATTTCCGGGACAACTAAAGGCACTTCGGGATTCATGCGAAAAGCACTGGAGTTATCGATAATCGTCGCACCCGACTCGACAATAGTTTTCGCCCAAACTTTTGAGGTGGCTCCCCCCGCAGAAGCGAGAACGATATCCACGTCCTGAAAAGAGCGCTCGTTTACCGCTTCGATGAGGAGACTTTCGCCCTGAAAATCGAGGTTTTTTCCAGCAGAACGCTCGGAAGCCAGTAATTTTAGACTAGCGAGAGGGAATTGACGACTAGCTAATAATTCTAGTAATTCCGTTCCCACGGCCCCGGTGGCCCCTAAAATAGCGACCCGTACTTTTTGACTCAAATTGTGTTACCTCCTGACGAGTTGGGTGATGATAATGGTCTGAAGAAATCGTTAAAGTAAAAAATCTTTTTTGTCCACCGAGTTATTCTCAAGCTTGGATTGATCGGCTTTTGATCAGCAAAATTTTCTGATTGGGCTTAACTGCCCCAAGGACGGAATAAATTAAATATACCCCATTGACCGCTAAAATAAAAAGATTGTGACAGCTTGGGGAGCAACTGCAGCTATTCCCCTAGAATATCATGAGCGGGACGGAACCACCGCAGGCGTAAACACCGCTCACCCTATTATAAACGTTCCTTGTCGTAAGAGCTAGAAAAATCAATGAAAGTTATTCAGGAAAAGCTTCCTGCCAGTCAGATAGGTTTAGAAATTGAAATTCCCGCCGAAACCACGAAAAACACCCACGAGAAAGTGGTAAATAATTTAGCGAAGTCGGCCAATATACCCGGTTTTCGCCCCGGGAAGGTTCCCCGTCAGATTCTTCTGCAAAGATTGGGAACTAAAGCGGTAAAAGCGGCAGTAATTGAGGAATTAATCGAAAATTGCCTCGAATCTGCCCTAAAACAGGAGGGGATCGAGTCCCTGGGTAATCCCCAGCTATTGTCTCAGTTTGAGGATTTGATCGCTGCCTATGAACCGGGTAAAGCTTTGACTTTTTCAGTTTCCGTGGATGTGGCCCCGACAATTATTCTCGGAGATTACGAAAATCTGAGCGTTACTGCCGAAGAAACCGTTTATGATCCCGAATCCGTGGAAAATTGGTTTAAAGAGCGTCAAGAACAGTTAGCAACATTGGTTCCCGTGGAAGATCGCGGGGCGCAGCTGGGAGATGTGGCGATCGTTGATTATCGGGGCAAATCCGCCGAAACTGGCGAGGATATCCCGGATATTGACGGCGAAGATCTGCGGGTGGATATGGAAGCAGGACGCTTTATCGAGGGTATGGTGGAAGGAATTATCGGCATGAAACCGGAAGAAGTCAAAGAGATGACTTTGACTTTCCCGGAAGATTATCCCAAAGAAGATGTGGCAGCAAAAGCGGTAATTTTTACCATTACGATGAAAGAGTTAAAGGCAAAGGAATTACCAGAGCTTGACGACGATTTTGCCCAAGAAGTCAGCGATCAGGAGACAATCGCCGAATTAAGAGCAAGTTTAGAGAAACGTTTCCAAGAACAAGCGGAGAAGGAAACCAAAGAAAGCATTTATGACGCTTTAACCAAGGAATTAGTCAAGGGTGCGACTTTAGATTTACCGGAGACGCTGATCGAAAAGGAAGTGACGCATATTTTGACCCAAAGCTTCATGCAGTTTCAACAAATGGGGCTAGATGTCAACCAGTTATTTACAAAAGATAATATTCCCAAAATGCGGGAAAACACCCGTCCCGATGCGATCGAAAGTCTGAAAGAGACTCTCGTGGTGCAGGAATTGGCTAAAGTCGCCGGCATTGAAGTCAGTCCCGAAGCGGTAACGGAAAAAATCGCTAAAATCATGGCGGAATTGTCCGATCGCAACCTAGATATGCAGCGTCTGGAACAGGTGATCACCGAAGAAATGCTGGCGGAAAACACCCTAGAATGGCTGAAAGAAAAGGCTACTATCACCCTCGTCCCCAAAGGTTCCCTAGAGGAAGAAACAACCGAGGAGGAGGAAACAGAAGAAACCTTCGCATTCACCGAAGTGGAAGTGTTGGCAGCTGAGGCTGAGGAAGAATAACCGTAAGGAGTTAGCAGTCGTGTTGGGGTGTTGGGGTTTTAGGGTATTGCTTGAATTCCCCCATTCCCCCACTCCCTGATCACTGATAACTGATAACTGATAACTGATAACTGATAACTGATAACTGCTCACTGATAACTGATAACTGATTCCTGCCAACCGGGGGAAACTTAGGGCATAATAGATGGACAGAAGTGCTAAAGATGCTTAACATTTGCCAGTAAAAGCTCCACAGCCAAGCAAAAACCCTAAGATTGTGATAGCGGAACCGAAAAAATTATGCTCGAATCGAGATCACCTGACTACCCAATTACCAGTAATTGTCGCCCTGCTATCTACGCCAACACGGGGAGAAACTCCCTAGCTAACGTTTTACCCGTGGTAATCGAACAGTCTGGCATGGGTGAACGGGCTTTTGATATCTATTCTCGACTCTTGCGGGAGAGAATTGTCTTTTTGGGAACTCCCGTCGATGATCAGGTCGCTGATTCGATCGTCGCCCAACTCCTCTACTTGGAGGCAGAAGATCCCGAAAAAGATATCCAACTCTATATCAACTCCCCCGGCGGTTCCGTTTATGCTGGACTAGCTATCTACGACACCATGCAACAAATTCGCCCCCACGTGGCGACAATTTGTTTCGGTTTAGCCGCTAGTATGGGAGCATTCCTGCTTTGTGGTGGCGCAGCAGGTAAACGGATGTCCCTACCCAGTAGCCGGATCATGATTCACCAACCCCTCGGCGGCGCCCAAGGTCAAGCCAGTGATATCGCCATCCAAGCTAAAGAAATCCTCTATATTAAACAGAGACTCAACACCATGCTGGCTCACCACACTGGTCAACCCTACGATCGCATCGCCAACGACACCGAACGGGACTTTTTCATGTCCGCCGTCGAAGCCAAAGAATATGGGTTAATCGATCAGGTGATTTCCCGTCCCGAACTGCCCGATCCTACTGTTCCCGTTACTTCCCTGTAAATAATAAACTATGTCTAAATACGACTCCCACCTCAAGTGTTCATTTTGCGGCAAATCCCAGGAACAAGTGCGAAAATTAATCGCCGGGCCGGGGGTCTATATTTGTGACGAGTGTGTGGAACTGTGTAACGAAATTCTCGATGAGGAATTGATGGAACCGCCCAGTCCGGTCGCCCCAGTGGAGGAACGTCCCAACAAACGGCGATCGGGCCAAAATAAAACCACTTGGGAACAAATTCCCAAACCAAGAGAGATTAAAAAACACCTCGATGACTACGTTATTGGTCAAAATGAGGCGAAAAAAGTGCTTTCGGTGGCCGTTTATAACCATTACAAACGCCTCAAAGATATCCAAACCCAAAAAGCCGGTGGCGGTAGTCCGGAAGATAGCATCGAACTGCAAAAATCCAATATTCTGTTAATCGGTCCCACAGGATCGGGAAAAACCCTTCTAGCTCAAACTCTGGCTAAAATCCTCGATGTACCTTTTGCCGTCGCCGATGCCACCACTTTAACCGAGGCCGGTTATGTGGGGGAAGATGTGGAAAATATTCTCCTGCGTCTGTTACAAGTGGCAGATTTAGACGTGGAAGAGGCGCAGCGGGGCATTATCTACATCGATGAAATCGATAAAATTGCCCGTAAGAGCGAAAATACCTCGATTACCCGGGATGTGTCCGGAGAAGGGGTACAGCAAGCTTTACTGAAAATGTTAGAGGGAACGATCGCCAATGTCCCCCCCCAAGGCGGCCGCAAACACCCCTATCAGGATTGTATTCAGATTGACACCAGCAATATCCTGTTTATCTGCGGTGGGGCGTTTGTCGGTTTAGATAAGGTGATCGATCAGCGTCTCGGTAAAAAATCCATGGGCTTTATTCAACCGGGAGATAGCCAAGCTAGTAAGGATAAGGTGGCGGCAGGGTTATTAAAACAAATGACTCCCGATGATTTAGTCAAATTTGGCATGATTCCAGAGTTTGTCGGTCGGATTCCCATCCTGGCGGCGCTTTCACCCCTGGATGAGGAAGCTTTAATCGCTATCCTGACCCAACCCCGCAACGCTTTGGTGAAACAGTATCAAAAACTGTTGAAGATGGACAATGTACAGTTAGAGTTTAAATCTGATGCCGTCCTAGCGATCGCCCAAGAGGCCTATCGTCGCAAAACCGGGGCCCGGGCCCTACGGGGTATTGTCGAGGAATTAATGCTCGATGTCATGTACGAATTGCCCTCGCGCAAGGACGTGAAACGATGTTTAATCACCCGCGAAATGGTGGAAAAACGTTCCACGGCAGAGCTATTGGTTCATCCTTCCTCTCTACCCAGTCAAGAATCCGCTTAAGGGGAAAAATCGAGGTTAACCATGCTGAACACCGTTCCCGCAATTGTCAAAGAAGGCCGGATCGAACTCCTCGAATCCGTGCCGATTCCAGAGGGTACTAGAGTTCTAGTCACCCTCATCCCGGAGGAGACAAACTCGGATTTCTGGCAAAAAGTCAGCGAAACTGATCTCGCTAAGATTTGGGATAATCTGGAAGACGACATCTATGAACGATTACTCGAAGCTTGAAATCGTTCTCGTTCGTTACTCCTTAAGAGAATCGGACGACTATCGGACACAGATGCGCGACGTTGGCAAAACTCTTGACGAGGATGGCTAGGTATCTAAGTAGGTGGGTGGAATTAAATATAAGATGAACGTAGGTTGGGTTGAAGCATGAAACCCAACGCCCGCATGGGTTACGCTACCGCTAACCCATCCTACAAATAATTGTGCCTCCCTACTTAAGTAGGTGGGTGGAATTAAATATAAGATGAACGTAGGTTGGGTTGAAGCATGAAACCCAACGCCCGCATGGGTTACGCTACCGCTAACCCATCCTACAAATAATTGTGCCTCCCTACTTAACTATCATGAAAACTCAAATAATCGATCAAACAGTCACTGTCCGCGGTGTTCCCCACTATTACGAGTGGATTCGGGGGTCAGAATCTGCCCAGAAAAAGCCGGTTATGGTGTTTATTCATGGTTGGGGAGGATCGGGACGCTATTGGCGATCAACCGCTGCGGCAATTTGCGATCGCTTTGATTGTTTATTGTACGATATGCGGGGTTTTGGTCGGTCTAAGTTGCCGGAAAAATCCCCCCATCTTTCCTACGATTTAGAAGAATATGCCTTTGATTTGGCCTTGTTTTTAGATAGTTTAGAAATCGAAAAAATCTATCTCAATAGTCACTCTATGGGGGCATCGGTGGCGACTTTTTTTATTACTATGTACCCCGAAAGAGTGGTCAAAGCAGTTTTAACCTGTAATGGCATTTTTGAGTATAATAAAGCGGCTTTTGCTGCCTTTCATAAATTCGGTAAGTATGTGGTACAGTTTCGTTATGATTGGTTTTTAAAAGTACCTTTTGCCGATCGATTATTTATGGCGAGATTTTTGCATCGATCGATCCCAAAATCAGAAAGAATTGCTTTTTTAGAAGATTTTTTGACGGCGGATTACGAGGCCGCCCTAGGCACAATTTATACATCTGTGAGTGAAAAGGCAGTGGAAATTATGCCGGGTAAATTTGCCGAGATTAAGATACCAACTCTTTTAGTATCAGGGGAAAAAGACATTATTATCCCCGCCAAAATGGGCAAAATGGCGGCGGATTTGAATAATAATATCGAGTATGTGGAGATGGCTAATACCGCTCACTTTCCCATGTTAGAAGATGCCCCTACTTATCTAAAAAAATTGCAAGATTTTTTGGAAATTAATTAGGGCTGGCTGAATGAATCTAAAACCATTGTTGGGTAAGACTTTTAGACTTTTTGTCAATCAAAAAGTGCCAGATATGGGAGTGATCTGGGGGAAAATTCAGGTACTTTTTCCCTGAAAATTATATCATACCATTTTTCTTTATTCGTGTCCCTCATCCCCTTGCCCCTCTCCCTTTCTGAGATAGGGATTGGGGGTGAGGGCAATTAACCATCTCTGCCATTACTTTAGAAAAATGGTATCATTTTTCAAAAGTGATGACAGACTTAGTTGATTATTCCAAAGCGCAATTCCGCTCTCGGACAGGAATTGCGCTTTTAGATGTTAGTCACGACTATTGAAAATTGGTATTAGGTAATTGACCAGATGAAAATCTGTAAAAACCTACACCCCACACCCCACACCCC
>NZ_JADEXI010000121.1:0-10141 GCF_015207185.1 Microcystis sp. LEGE 08355
GTATCCTAGCATTGTTCCCAGTATTATTACTACTAATACTATCCATAAAGGGTGTCTTTTTCCTTGATCTTTCCGAAAGTCCTTGACTTGTTTCAGTTTTTCTATTAAGCTCAACATATATTTAAAAAGTTGCCAGTCACTTCTCATTTTACAAAGACAGTGATCGCTTTTACTTTTGATATTCTGATGGGAGAATGAAACAGCCCTAGGGGCAGGGGGGGGCGACAATTAGCCTATAAATGCCGTTGGTACCGGAGAAATTACCTCGAAATAGATAGATGGTTTCCCAGTTCTAAGCGGTGTAGTAATTGTGGGTATATTGCCCTTGAAAATGCCGTTAAATGTTCGAGAGTGGGATTGTCCAGACTGTGGGACTCACCATGACCGAGATATTAACGCCAGTAAAAATATTTTGGCCGCAGGGCTTGCGGTGTCAGTCCGGGTCGCGACCATAAGACCAGAACAGAGTAAATCTGTTAAGGCAGGTGCGAAAAATCCTTCGGGAAAGAAGCAGAAACCTAAATCGTGAGGTTTGGGAATCACCGTCCGTTTTACGGCGGCGAGGATGTCAAATTTTGGCGTTGTCAAATTGAAAGATGCTCCGAATCAGCACCGGAGCATTGCATCTTTCCTCTTCTGATCTGACAATGCCCAAAATATTGCCGTCGGGTTAATAGGTCCAATTTTGTTTTGTTTGTAGGGTGTAGGTTCCGTCGCGCACATTGACCCGATGGGGGATCAGCTTCAGGTCTCGGAAGATATGAGCTTGGTGTTGTAGGGCCGTCAGAGAGCGATCGTCGATCGGGATAATGGCACGTTCAGAGGCCCGTTGTTCGAGATTAGTCACGATCGCTGGATCGATCTCGTGGTGAGCTGCCAAGCGTCTCGTCGCCTCTAACTCCTGTTGTTTCGCCCAGGCACCCGCCTCGTTCACCTCTTCTAAAATCACCTTCAGTACATCGGGATAATCCCGTACCAATTCGGGAACCGCATAATAATAGGTCGGCACTTCTAGAGAGGCGTTTTCCCCGAATATACTCTCTAGATCGGCCACCGATCTTCCCGGATAGGTGCGCGTCTCGGTGGGCGAGTAGGGAACCCACACCACCCAAGCGTCGATCTCACCGCGACGAAAAAGCACCAGTGCTTCCGGTTGAGTCGCATACACCGGTTCGATATCGCTTAATTCTAGATTCACTCTCATCAGGGCGCGGATGAGGACGTAATGGGCGCTCGAACCTCGATCGAAGGCGATTCTTTTTCCTTTTAAATCCGCCAACGTCTCTATTGGCGAATCCTCAGGCACGAGAATCGCCTGACCTTTCGGGGCGGTATATTTTTCCTTGGCTACCCGGACGAAGACGTGTTCCGCCGCTTGGGAGAAAATACTCGCCGTACCGCCACCACCGCAGAAGTCGATCGTTCCGTTGCTCAAGGCCTCGATCAGAGAGGAAGCGGCCAGAAAACTCGTCCACGTTACCGTCACCCCAAAGGGTTTTAAGCGTCTTTCCAGAAAGGCCTGGGCGCGGAGAACTTCCAGATTGGTCATACCCTCGGGATAGCCGATCTTGAGGGTTCCTAACCGCCGCGCTTGTTTGGCGAGGGGAGTGATATCGGAGGGGGTCGAGCGCTTGAACCAGCGATCGATCGCGATACAGAAGAGAATTCCAGCGATAAATAATCCCACGGTTTCCAATAGCCGGGGAGTGGTATTTCGGGGGAATTTAAAGCTATCGACGAGGTTCAGAATCGGGTTATCGGATCGAGAATTTTGACCGACGGCGATCGTGTCGGAAAATCCAGCCAGGAGAAAGCTCCCGACCAGACTGGTCAAAAAAAGCAGCGCGGGAAGAGCTGCCCGCCAATTTCGCCACGGTTTCCAGAGACACTTGATCGAACGGTGGAGCATGGGATTTCTCGCAGAAAACAAGATTTTTTATCGGGAAAGGAGACAAGAGGGAAGGGTTTCCCAACTTGATCCCTTCGACTTGGCTCAGGGCAAGCGGGAGAGGTTCCATTAGTTTTATCTACATACTATAGAAATCCACGACTCCTCGATTGTGTAACAAAGTACATTTATAAATGTATTGAAAATGATATAGTTTTAAAGTGAAATTGCGCCCGCATTTGAGAGATCGAGGTGGTATGGATGGATTGGTTGATCGAAATCGTCAAAATCGCGGTGGCCACCGGCATAGCCACCACCTTCGACGACAATATTTATCTAACCGGCTTCTTTAGCGAGGTAAATCGTACCTTTCGCCCGGTTCACGTCGTCGTCGGCGAGCTAGTCGGGTTTACGGCCTTAGTATCGGTGAGCTTGCTGGGTTTTCTACTCGGCTTAATCATCCCGCCGATTTATATCGGTCTTCTCGGAATCTTGCCGATCCTCATCGGTGTGAGAAATTTACTGACGTTAAATCGCGATAACGAGAGGGAAACCGCAGATCGCAAGGTGAATTTGCGAAGAAACGCCCGATTTCACGGATTCGCCTCCCGCAGACTATCCCTCGGTCAAGTCTTCAGCGATCGCCAAACCTATAAAGTTTCCGCGGTCACGATATCCAATGGCGGCAATAATCTCGGTATCTACATTCCCCTATTCGCCAATAGTACCGTGGCGCAGTTAGCCGTAATCATCCCGATCTGCTATCTAATCGTCTGTACTTGGTTATTTCTCTCCTATAATCTAACCCGCCAACCGGGGATCGCGGTTGTCCTCAGCCGTTATGCGAGTAAGCTTTTCCCCTTTGTGCTGATGTGGTTGGGCCTACGGATTATTCTCGATAACGGCTCCTATCGCCTGTTGATTCCCACCGGGTGAATTAGACCCCTGTAAAAATCGCAAATCTTTGGCTCCCACGGGGGTCAGAATTGAGCAAGAGAGAAGAAAAAATTAGTTGGTTTAGAGCAACCTTATCGAGAAAATCCCGATGAATGTATCACTGTTGCCAATTCGATCGCTGTTTCGTCCCTTTCGTTCCTTATCGGGGAGGAGCTTCCTTTCCTTCCTGTTAGTGGGACTGTTGGCAAGTCTCGCCCTCGCCTCCTGCGGGGGAATAGCCTCGAAACCGGAGGTGAAACTGAATCTCGTTTCCTTTTCGGTCACGAAAGCCGCTCACGACCAGATTATCCCGAAATTCGTCGAGAAATGGCGGAAAGAGCATAACCAAAAAGTCATTTTCCAGCGGAGTTACGGCGGTTCCCTAGCCCAGGCCGATGACGTGAACGCAGGGAAACAAGAGGCGGACGTGGTACATCTAGCCCTACCTCTAGACGTGATGCGCATCGCCGACGCGGGGTTAATCCATCGCGGTTGGGAAGATCGGGTTCCGAGAAGGGGAGTGGTGAGTCAATCGGTTGCGGCGATTGTGACGCGGGCGGGAAATCCGAAAAATATCCAATCCTGGGCGGATCTGGCTAGAGAGGACGTTACAGTTCTATCCGCCGATCCGAAAACTTCCGGGATCGCTATTTGGCAGTTATTAGCCCTCTGGGGTTCGGTGACGCAAACGGGGGGCGAACCAGCACAGGCATGGGATTTTGTCCGCCAAGTCTATGAAAAGATTCCCACCCTGGCCAGGGACGCACGGGAAGCCAGCAATGCCTTTTTCCAAGAAGGAAAGGGGGATGTTTTAGTCACCTACGAAAACGAGGTAATTCTAGCGGCAAGAAATCAACCCGATACCAGTTACTTCGTCCCTTCGGTCAATATCTCGATCGATAATCCCGTGGCGGTGGTGGATAGAAATGTCGATAAACACGGCACGCGAGAGGTGGCCGAGGCCTTTGTGAATTTCCTCTATTCCGAGCCGGCACAACAGGAATTCGCCAAATTGGGCTATCGATCGGTCAATCCCTTCGTGGCCAAGGATGAAGGATTACAATTTCCGCCGGTGGAGACCCTTTTCAACGCCCAAGATCTCGGCGGTTGGACGTTGATCGAAAAGGAATTTCTGGCCAATAACGGCATCTTTGAGCAGATTAAAAACCAGTCGGCTTCCTAACATTTTTCCCGCTTTAATCTATGAAATTCTCCCATTATTTTCTCCTGATCTCCCTTCTGATCGCCGGTAATTCCCTGGCCGGTTGCGGTCGTCCGGCCGACTCGGCCGAGAAACAACCACCAGTCTCGATCGACGGCGGCGCGGTGGGTTTTGCCCTCTCCCTCGCCGTTGCCGAAGAATATCAGAGAATCCATCCCGAAGCGCGGGTAAGCGTCGCCACCAGTGGAACCGGGGGCGGTTTTAGTAAGTTCTGCGCCGGAAATCTCGACATTGCTGGGGCATCGCGGGTGATCCGGAAAGAAGAGATCGAGAAATGTCGGGAAAACGGCGTGGAATTTCTGGAATTACCGATGGCGATCGACGGATTGGCGGTGATCGTCAATAAAAAAAATCAATTCGCCAAGTGTTTAACGATTAAAGAACTCGATCGAATGTGGAACACGAAAGCGGAGGGTAGGATTACCAGTTGGAAACAGATTAATCCCAAATTTCCCGACGAGAGATTATTACTTTTCGCCCCGCCTTCCGATACGGGAACCTTCGATTATTTCACCCAAGCGATTACGGGAAAACGGAGAAATAGCCGTACGGATTTCACCCCGAACCGCAATCAAAACGCGCTCGTGCAGGGGGTGATCGGCAATCCATCCGCGCTTGCCTATTTAGGCATCTCTTTCTATATGCAGAACCAAGATCGATTGAACTTGGTGGCGATCGAAAACAATGAAGGAAAATGCGTCAAACCGGTTCCCATCGATAACGTTCTCCGCAATATCTATAATCCCCTTTCCCGTCCCCTGTTTATCTACGTCAACAAGAATAATTTAAAAACGAATCCATCCCTGGAAAAATTCGTGCGCTTCTATTTAGAAAATTCCTGGAAATGGGTCGATGGCGTGGGTTACGTCGCTTTACCTGATGAGGCCTACGTCAAAACCCTGCGGAAATTCGAGCGCGGGGAAACGGGATCGAAATTTGGCAAAGCTAAACCGGGAGAACCGATCACGAACTTTATCTAAAAAAGGAATTTTGTTAAACCATGACCTTAACCCCGAGTTCTTTCGATAATTCTTTTTTCGCGGGAGATAATTCACTCCTCAAGCACCCCGGCGACGATATTCAAGAGAAGATAATCGCGGTCATTCTCTTCGCTTGCGCCTTCGTTTCCGTGGCGACGACAATCGGCATCGTGGCGATTATTTTTAGTGAAACCTGGGGATTTTTTCAAGAGGTATCTTTCGCCCAATTCTTTCTCGATACCCGTTGGACTCCACTGTTCGCCACCCCTCATTTCGGTATCTGGCCGCTAATTAACGGGACATTTTTAACCACAGCGATCGCTATGTCCGTCGCGGTTCCTTTAGGCCTATCCTCCGCGATCTACCTCGCCGAATACGCGAAACCGAACCTAGCGGCGATTTTACGCCCTGCGGTGGAACTGCTGGCCGGGATTCCCACGGTGGTGTACGGGTACTTCGCCCTACTCGTTGTCACGCCCACTTTGCGGAATCTTTTCCCCGTCGAGATTTTTAACGCTCTCAGCGCCGGGTTAATG
Source organism: Microcystis sp. LEGE 08355 (assembly GCF_015207185.1). Taxonomy (NCBI): domain Bacteria; kingdom Bacillati; phylum Cyanobacteriota; class Cyanophyceae; order Chroococcales; family Microcystaceae; genus Microcystis; species Microcystis sp. LEGE 08355. The sequence goes on from NZ_JADEXI010000121.1 coordinate 5,563, forward strand.
ATGGGGATCATGATCACTCCCACGGTGGGATCGATTAGTTTAGACGCGATCCGAGCGGTTCCCCGTTCCCTGCGCGAGGGTTCCTACGCCCTAGGAATTACCAAGCTGGAAACGATTTTTAAAGTGGTTCTCCCCGCCGCCCTCTCCGGGATCATGGCCTCGATTATTCTGGGAATGTCCCGGGCGGTGGGGGAAACGATGACGGTGTTGATCGCCGCCGGCTCGCAACCCCGGCTTACCCTCAATCCCTTCGAGTCGATCGCCACGATGACCGCTTTTATGGCCGAGATTTCCGGGGGAGATGCGCCCCGGGGCAGTCTCAGTTTTAAAACCCTCTACGCGGTCGGCGCGCTGCTTTTTCTGATCACGCTGGTGCTGAATCTAGCCAGTTACTGGATATCCCACCGTTTTAAAGAAAAATACGATTGATTTCCCATGGTTAAATCCTCTGTCAAATCCGATACCGTTGAATTTATCGACCATCTCGAACGCCGCGAGGCGATCGGCAAATTCTGCGAGTATCTTTTCCTCTTCGGTTTACTGATCGGTTTGTTCGTTCTGGCGCTGTTGGTGTTGAATATCGCCCACGATGGACTCGGACGACTCTTAACCCCCGGATTCCTCACGGAAACGCCTTCCCGTTTCCCGGAAAGGGGCGGTATCCGTCCGGCGATCATCGGTAGTTTCTATCTGGGAATTATCGTGCTTCTCGTGGCGGTGCCGATCGGGGTCGGGTCGGCTTTGTATCTAGAGGAATACGCCCCGAAAACTTGGTGGACGGCACTGATCGAGGTGAATATCGGCAATCTGGCCGGGGTTCCCTCGATCGTCTACGGCTTATTAGGATTAGCGGTTTTTAACTATCTGCTCAATTTTGGCCCGACGCTGATTTCCGGCGCGTTAACCCTTGCGCTTCTCTCGCTGCCGGTGATTATCGTCACGGCGCGGGAGGCGATCCGGGCGGTTCCCGATTCCCTACGCCAAGCCTCCTACGGTCTAGGCAGTACCAAATGGCAAACGATCCAACACCATGTTTTACCCTACGCGGTGCCAGGGATTCTCACGGGGGTGATTATCTCCGTGTCGCGGGCGATCGGGGACGCGGCTTCCTTAATGGTCGTCGGCGCGGTTAGTTTCCTCACTTTCGATCCTGGTTTATTCCAACGCTTTATGGCACTACCGATTCAAATTTTCAGCTATATCACCCGTCCCGAACCCGGTTTTGCCAATGCGGCGGCGGCCGCGATTATCGTTCTGATCCTGTTAATTCTCGCCCTCAACGCCATCGCTATCTATCTACGTCAACATTATTCCCAATCGAGTCAACCTTGATGGCTCCACTTTTCCCTCTTAACCAATCGTTTAATCACACTCAGGAGAATTTTTGCCATGACTACCCACCTTAACGCCGATCACAGTGTTTTCGATGCAGAAGGAGTCAAAGTTTTTTATAACGGGTTTCTCGCTCTTGTGGACGTTCATATTAAAATTCCCGCACGAAAAATCATCGCCTTTATCGGCCCGTCCGGTTGCGGGAAAAGTACCCTCTTGCGCTGCTTTAACCGAATGAACGATCTGATCCCCGGTGCCAAGGTGGAGGGAAGATTACTCTACCGAAATCAGAATATTTACGATTCGCAGGTCAACGCCGTCAAGTTACGGCGACAGGTGGGGATGGTTTTCCAACGTCCCAACCCTTTTCCCAAGAGCATTTACGAGAATATCGCCTACGCGCCCCGAACCAACGGTTATCAGGGAAATCTGGACGAATTGGTCGAGTATTCCCTGCGGCAGGCGGCGATCTGGGAGGAAGTAAAGGACAAACTGAAAGAAAAAGGAACGGCACTATCGGGGGGACAGCAACAGCGCCTCTGTATTGCCCGTGCAATCGCTATGAAGCCGGATGTTTTATTGATGGATGAACCCTGTTCGGCTCTCGATCCCATTTCTACCCGTCAGGTGGAGGAATTGTGCCTACAACTGAAGGAAAGTTACACGATCATCACCGTCACCCACAATATGCAGCAGGCATCGCGGATCGCCGACTGGACGGCATTTTTTAACACCGAAACCGATTCGTTCGGGAAACGCCGGGGGAAATTAGTCGAATTCAGCCCCACGGAAGTTATGTTCGGCAATCCGCAAACCGACGAGGCCCGGGAGTATATTACTGGGCGATTCGGGTAATCGAAACAGAAAAAAAGCCGATAGTCTGTTTTTCAAAACCGTGCGCGGTTTTATGCCGAGACACCCATTGCTATGAATAGAAAGGACTGGATTTTCGCTATTTTGTTGGTTTTTGTCCCGATCTCGATCGCCTGGAATTTCCTCCATTGGGACGTGACGATCGTTTTCCTGAGTGCCTGTCTAGCGATTGTTCCCCTGGCCGCTTACATGGGAAAGGCAACCGAGGAAATCGCCGTCGTGGTCGGTCCTAATCTTGGCGGTTTAATGAACGCCACCTTCGGCAACGCCACCGAATTAATTCTCGCCTACGCCGCCCTGGAAGAGGGTTTGATCGAGGTGGTGAAAGCAACGATTACCGGTTCGATTATCGGGAATCTGCTGCTGGTAACGGGCTTATCGATGTTTTTCGGCGGCTTACGCTATAAAGAACAGAAATTCCAGCCCGTGACCGCCCGTTTAAATTCCTCGTCGATGAATCTCGCCGTCGCTGCGATCCTCCTACCCACGACCGTTCAATACACTTCCGCCGCAATCCAGGAGATCGTCCTCCAGCGTCTCTCGGTAGCGGTGGCGGTGGTATTAATTTTTGTGTATGGTCTGAGTCTGCTGTTTTCGATGAAGACCCACACCTATCTTTACGAGGTGGGGGTTGCCGATCTCGATCAAGAGTCGGGGGAAGCCGTAAGCGTAAAAAAGCCGAATCTCTGGCTGTGGGTGGGGATATTACTGCTCGTGACCCTCGGGGTGGCGATCGAATCGGAATTGTTAGTTAATACCCTAGAGGAAGCCACGAGCGAATTAGGATTAACAACCCTTTTCACAGGGGTGATCCTGCTGCCAATTATCGGCAACGCAGCCGAACACGCCACTGCGGTTAGGGTTGCCTTAAAAGACAAAATGGATCTGGCGGTTTCTGTCACCGTCGGTTCGAGTCTGCAAATCGCACTTTTTGTCGCACCCGTCCTCGTGATTGCGGGTTATTTCCTCGGTCAGCCCATGGCTCTCGATTTCGATCCGTTTGAATTGGTCGCCGTCGCCGTCGCCGTCTGGCTGACTAACTCGATCAGTAACGACGGTCGCTCGAACTGGCTAGAGGGTATATTACTCGTCGCCACCTACGCAGTGATCACCCTCGCTTTCTTTTTCCATCCCGCACCGGGATAAAGCGATCGGTCGTGGGAAATACAGTTTCTCGATCGGGATAGGTAGTAAAATTCTGGCGTTGCCGAACCTTTGAAGGAAAAGCCGAACAAGGTATAACGAACGGACGAACCCGACGGCCATCTTAAGGAGAAAAACGATGATCGAGATTGTGATCGCGATATCCACCGGTGTAGCGGCATTCGTCGCCACCAACCTCGACGATATATTGATCCTGACGATTCTCTTCAGCCAAACGGGGAAACTCTTCCGTCATCGCGATATCGTCATCGGTCAGTATATCGGCTTTAGTCTGCTGGTTATTGCCAGTTTAGCGGGGTTTTTCGGGTGTTTTCTCATCCCTAACCCGTGGATTCGCTATCTAGGCCTCGTTCCTGTGATTCTCGGCATCGTTTCCCTTCTCAAAGAAGAGGAGAAGGAGGAAGAGCCGGAGAATGTCGAATTGGACTTAGAGGGTGCGAAACATTCCCCCTTCGGCGTAGCTCAGGGTAAACCCTTCGGTGGTTGGTTTGACCCGCGCACCTATAGCGTGGCCGCGTTGACCGTCGCCAACGGCAGCGATAATATCGGCATTTACGTTCCCCTGTTTGCCAGTAGTACCGTGACAAGTCTGATCGTTATCGTCAGCGTGTTTTTGATTCTGGTGGGGGTTTGGTGTGCGATCGCCTACGGGTTGACCAGCGTGCCGACCATCGCCACTATCTTAACCAGTCAGGGAAGTACCTTTGTTCCCTGTGTGCTGATCGGTTTAGGGATTTTTATCGTCAAAGAAAGTATTCCCCTGGCGTTTTTGGCCTTAGCAATTAGCTATCTCTGGGCGATCGTCGGTCGCAGTCAGGAACTTGCAAAAAAATAAAGTACCATTTATTTCCTGGGCAGAATAGTCCCATCCCAAGGGGGTAATTCTCAGGGTAATTCTGGCGATTGACGCTCCCATCGCACTCAGGCGAGGGATTGACAGGGTTTCATCGGTCTAGTGGTCTGTCAATTCTAAAATAACGGGTTGAGACAAGCAGGGGAAGCAGAGGGAACAGGGGTAGATTTATCCTTCAATTCAATCTTGACAGACCACTAGAGTATATCAGACTTATCTGAAATGACTAGATTGACATCCTCGCCGCCCTAAAAGTGCGGCGATTCCTAAACCTCACGATTTAAGTTTCTGCTTCCACCACCGTCGCATACCACAGTTAAAAAACCATGTACTGTCTTACACAGAGTCCACAGACTT
>NZ_JADEXI010000122.1:0-10078 GCF_015207185.1 Microcystis sp. LEGE 08355
GTCAATTACCTAATTTTCAGGGAAAAAGTCCCTGAATTTTCCCCCTGATCACTCCCATGCCGGGTACTTTTTGATTTCCCAAAAGTCTAAAAGTCTTACCCAACAAAGTTTTTAGATTTATTCAGCAAACCCTAAATAGGGTTTACTGAAAAAGTTTCTCGTGGGGGCAGGGTGTGGGGTGTAGGGTGTAGGGTGTAGGGTTTTACCCATTTTCATGTGGTCAATTACCTAATTTTCAGAGAAAAAGTACCTGAATTTTCCCCGATCTCTCCCAGAACTGGTACTTTTTGATTTCCAAAAGGTCTAAAAGTCTTATCCAATAAGGAGACTTATCACAGAAGCCTTCTGGGAATGTAGCAAAGATTCTTGTATCTGGCTGCACTTTGTCACAAAATTTCACTATTATTTCGGGTAAGGTATAGTAAATCCCTTGATAGATTCAATCGGGACTCACTTCTGGGAAAACCGCTATAGATCTCCTGCAAAAATCAAAAACCTGACCTTAGGTTAGGAGAATCCGAGACAGGAGGAGAAAAAAGACAGGAAAATTTAGTACAAATGCTCTGCTCTCCCTGTTCTGGCGCTCCCTAGCTTACCAGAGGTCGATTGCGACGACAATTATCGCAATGACCACAGCGAAAATTGTCGGCATTTTCCTGAAAACCAAAGGCATTTAAGAGAAAGTGCCAACGACAGCGACGGGTATAGAGGTAGGGAAATATCTCATTTCTGGGTTTAAAAGTCATCTTAGCTGAATTATGGCGATAAATAAGCCGATAATGAAAAGGATCGAGCCATTCTAGGCGATCGAGACTGTGTAAAAGGGAGAGAATGAGCGCACCATCGGGAAATTCGGCACTAATCGCCTCTACTTTGCCCTCTAGGGGAATTTGGGCTAAAATTTGCCAAGCTTGTCGGTATTGGCGTTCCTGTTGGGAGTTAAAGAATTTTTGCTGGTTTTTATCGCTATTATCTAACCATCCCGTCGGTTCACTAATTAAGGTGAGGGCCTGCATTTTACCGCCATCGCGACCACCGCGGCCGATTTCCTGTAGGTATTCCGATAGTAAAGCTGGGGGTTGGTAGTGGACAACCCAACGCACATCGGGTTTATTGATACCCATGCCAAAAGCTGAGGTACAGACAACAAAAGTTAAATCCCCCCGCAGCCAATTTTGTTCTATTTCCCGACGCTGAAAGGGCGATAAACCGGCATGATAGGCACTGGTGCGATAGTGGAGAGATTGCAACCATGCCGCTAAATTTTCACTATGGCGACGGGAACGAGTATAGATCAGGCCGGATTGTCGAGGTTGACCGGTGAGGAAGTTTAATAGTTGATGACGACGACAACCGGGGCTAATACATATTTTGGTGCTTAAGTCAAGGTTTTGACGGTAAGGATTTATTAAGAAAAGCTGCGGTTTTTCTAGTTGTAAGACGCAGGTGAGAGTCTCACGGGTGGCGGGGTTAGCGGTGGCGGTAAAAGCAGCGATCGCTATTTGGCTGCCGGCCGGTTTTGATTGCAGAAGAGCGGGACGGACGGCACCGAGACGACGGTAGGCAGGACGAAAATTATCGCCCCACTGGGTTAAACAATGGGCCTCGTCGAGGATGAGAGCGTTAATTTTAACGTGGGGAAGGGTTAATTTTGACCAGAGGGGCGGACTTAAGAGGGTTTCTGGGGAAAGATAGAGAAGTCGCAGGGTTTGATCTGCGATCGCTGCTAAGGTTTTCTTTCTCTGTTGTCGGGGGATTTCGTGATGAATCAGGGCAACGGGTAGTTTTTTGGCTAATAATTCCTCCACCTGATTTTCCATCAAGGCCACTAGGGGAGAAATCACTAGGGTTAAGCCGGTTTTTAATAAAGCGGGCAATTGAAAACAGATAGATTTACCGAATCCCGTGGGCATGACAATCAGGGCATCTTTTGCCGCTAAAATCGTCTCGATAATCTCCTGTTGGGGAAAGCGAAAGCTATCATAGCCCCAAATTTTCTGAAAAATAGTCTGGATGCTTTCGGTATTGTGGGAAGACATGGGTTAACTGCTGGGGTGTAGGGTGTGGGGTGTGGGGTGTGGGGGAGTTGAGCGGTTGTTACCATCCCGGAAGGGTAACAATTTTTCCCTGGACTTGAATTTTTTTGGCACTTTTTTAATAATCTGTTACACTTATAGCGATCAATCCTTGTCTGGGGAATTACTGATGACTGAACCTGTTAGCACCACTGACCCCGCAGTAGAAACCGCCACCGAAGCGCAACCGAGTTACGTTAAGCTGGCGATGCGGAATATGGTCAAGAAAAAAGGCGTCTCGTTAAAACACTTTTTTTTGACTACAGCAGCCCTATTAGGCTTTTTTGTCGGTATTTCCTATCTGACGCGTCCCTAGGGTGAAATCTGGTGAGTGAGACTTTACCCCTAGGGGTGGATTTATGCCTACAGGATAATTATTTTGATCCCGGAAATAGTCCTGTGGATGGGGAAACTTGGCACTATTGGTTGGAGACATGGCTAGGCTATCTATCGGATTATCTCCCCCTTGCCGCCGGTTATGAACTAAGTTTGCGTTTAACAGACGATCGAGAAATTCAGACCTATAATTGCCAATATCGCCACAAAGATCAACCGACGGATGTTCTCGCTTTTGCCGCTCTCGAAGTGGATTTACCAGTGGATGAGGGCATTTTAGAGACAGAACCTTTATATTTGGGGGATATTATCATCTCTGTCCAGACAGCACAACAACAGGCTTTAACACAAAATCATTCTTTGGCGCGAGAATTGGCCTGGTTAACTGCCCACGCTTGTTTACATCTCTTGGGTTGGGACCATCCCGATGAAACAAGTCTCTTGGAAATGCTATCTTTACAGGAAACTTTGTTAAAAACCGTCGAAATGCCGATACATAGTTAGTTATTTTTGTCAAGCATTATTGAGGAATATGAAGACAAATTATCATCAAGCCAACCAATCTGCCAGCATACCTAATCCCTATCTCAACAATAATTTTATCCCTCGATCGGGACAGGTTAGTGAGGGCAACAATCCCAGTCAAAGAGAATACGCTTGGCAAGTCGCCTCGAATCTGTTAGTCAGTTTTCGCTACGCTTGGGCAGGAGTCCGTTATGCTTTTGTTAGTCAAAGAAATTTTCGCATTCACACCCTGATTACCCTAGTAGCGGTTAGTTGGGGCTTATTTTTGCGGGTTGATGCCATGGAAATGGCGATTGTCACCCTTACCTGCGCTCTGGTGATGGTCTTAGAATTAATTAACACTGCCCTAGAATCAGTGGTAGATCTGACGGTGGGGCAATCCTACCATGATTTAGCCAAAATAGCGAAAGATTGTGCCGCCGGTGCCGTTTTAATCGCCTCGATCGCCGCTTTACTCGTAGCGGCTTTTATTTTTATTCCCCATTTATTAGTTTAAGTGGGAAGCTTTTTTCAGTGATCAGCTGTACTGAATTTAAACTGCGTAGGAAAAAATTAAGTACAAGCGATCTCACTTATCCTCCCTGCTGCCAACTCCGGCACTCCGGTGCAGTCCTAACCAGTAATATTAGATAGGGTTTGCGGCAAAAAGTACGGGCGAAGCATTCGGATAGAAAATCTCCGGTTTCACCGATAGGTTATTGCCCGAATGCTTCGCCCCTACAGGACGCGGGCCGATGAAGATGCAAGGTTTTGAACCACGATTCTCTCAAAATCTTGCACCTGTGGGAGCAAGAAAATCCCCAAAACCCTTACCTTGCATACATTTCACATTTATTCAGCCAACTCTAGATAGTCAACAGCTTAACTGATAACTGATCACCGATGACTGATCACTGATTCGGTATAAGGGGACTCGACAGCTTTTAGCCGATAAATTTAACTTTTCTTAACCTAAGCCTAAACTGGCGCGGGGAGAGGGTTTCGCTATATATAAAAAATTGTAATCGTCGATACAGCAAAAAATCTCTTTTGTCCCCTCATAGGTTAGACTATAGTTAGTGATAAGACTTCTTTTGTAGATCTTGCAGGAAATCTCCCATGAGTGCCATAACTTTCTCCACCGCTCCCACCGCTTACTCTATCAGGATGATTAAGGACGAAGTCCGTCAGATGGTAGAACAGGGGGTAGTGAGCAGACACCAACCGATCTACACCCTCTGTCAGTTCATTCCCCCCCGGGAGTGGGTTTGTGTTGAATGTGAACTAGAACGATGTGACTACCTTCTCAGAGATCAAATTGGTGACTTAATCGCCTCGGAATCTTGGGATAATGATTAAACTCTCCCGGTTGCCGATGGGCAAAAATCGGACTGATCAGAAATTTAGCAGCCTTGTCCACTTTCTTAAACTATTATAATTCAGCCCCGGTTAATTCTGGGGCTGAAACTATGGGGATAGGAAGGGTATAATTGTTAAGAAACAAGAATTTTTGGCAAGATTTAGCCAAGTTAGTTCACAAGTTGCCGATTGCCGAGGGACGCTATCTCTAACATCCCCAAATTTTCCCTAACTTAAAATCAGTAGTTGGCGCTGTTGTAAAGAACGCACAGCAGTTAATCCTAAAGCAACTTGAGCGTCGATTTCTCCCACGCTTAAACGACCATCACAAGCTTGTAAAAAAGCAAATTCTCTCTCCGAGAGATTAACTGGCCGATAATCGTAATCTAGAACACTTGCACTAGGCCAGCCGTAAAGACAGGGATGAACTTCGGCCACTGCATTCTCTAGGACTTGATCCCCGGACCAATCGGCCGTCAAAATCGGTGGTTTAGCGAGGAAAAATTCATAGTGGGTGATTTCTGGGTCTAATAATTCCGTCAAGCGATAACGTTCCCTTTCCCCTAAATTTTGCGCTCTAGCCATCAATTCGGGGGATTTACCCAATAAACGCTCTAATTGCCAGTAGCAAGGGTTAGAAAAGCCAATAAAGGCTAATCCTGACGCATCAATCAGTTGAAAGAGGGTATCGATATTATAGTCCACTTCCCGGGGGTGAACGTACATATCAGCGAAGGACTCATCGCGATGATTTTCCATTGACCAACGCTCTTTTTCCCGTTTCAAAATGCGATTATTTTCCGGTAGGGAGGCAAAAATCTCTCGGCCGACAGCGACCCCATCTTTATAATCCCCGCGTCGGTCTCCCTGTAAAAGTGCGATCGCAGATTGCATTAACTGGATTTCCCAGCGTCCCAATTGTGCATAGACGAAAATATGCAGCAGACCACCGGGGGCCAGTTTTTGTGCGAGGGATTGAATACCTTTAACCGGGTCCGGGAGATGGTGCAGCACCCCGACGCAGTTAATTAAATCAAATTCTCCGGGGAGATTAGTGGCCGATTCGAGGGGTAAATGGTGAAAATCCAGAGAACCTCGGTGTTTTGGTGCAACTCCCGAACGATTACAGCGTTCTTTGGCAATTTCTAGAGCTTTTTCACTGATATCTATCGCAACTACATGAGCGAAAGGGTTGAGCGCGAGCAGATATTCGGTTCCCGCACCAGTACCACAACCCGCATCGAGAATCCGGATATCCTCTCGTTCAGGTTTACGATGACAACAAAAGTTATAGGCAGCAATCCAATTCCAGCGCCAATTGTAACCCGGAGGAGGTTCGTCTAGAAGCGGTTCGGGGGGGAAAGGATAGGTATTGTAGAGACGTTGTACAGCAGTACGAATAGTAGCGTCGTCGGACATGAAAATTGGCGGAGTTTAGGATAACACTCGATCGATTGTCTCACAGACGGCAGCGATCGGGAAAGTCAGCCGGGGTTTTTTTGAGTTGGTCGGGAGTAAATGATAAATAATCATTATGACTATCCGGTTCTGTGCCAAAACTGGATATTATTTCTTTGGTCGATATTTTTTTCTATTCCTTGTCCTACTGTCTCTTAACCCTATCTAAGTTTTACTGGCAATTATTCGAGAGTCATTCTCTAACAATTATCTCAAATAAGTAAGTAGTTATAATTAAATTGAAGATAGATTTTGCCTCTGATCCCCCCTGCCCCCCTTAATAAGGGGGGTGCCGATCCCCCCTTAATCCCCCCTTAATAAGGGGGGCATCTGAAAGTTTTTAATACCCACCTACTTAGTCGAAAACGCTGTAACCAAATAAAAAACCCCGGTGTCCAGCCGAGGTAGCGCTAAGTTATGTAGGAGAACTCAAGCAAATCTGTCAATGGGGTAAACCCAAACCCCGAAAACTTTTTTAAGCTAGTAGGCCAAGTTTTTTGCCATTGTCTGGAGCTAAACGAATCATAAGCTGTCTGATGCTCCCCGAGACAATCTGAACTGGCTTGCTGTCTTGGCTGTTTTGCTTTAACTTTTAGTTCATGTAAATAAATGTAACAAGATTTTTACGAATTGTAAAGAAGGATTGACATAATAAAACTTATGAGATGTATAAGCTAAGTTAATATTTTTCGCCGATCGAAGCTAGGGGGGGTAATAATAGAGAGATTGGTTCACTAGTGTGACAAGGTGTACCCAGAATGTCCTATTTGTTTTTGTTGCCACTATTCACCGCTGCTCTGGCTGCCTATTTCTGGCAGCAGTCCAGCGATGAAATCGCTTATCTGGCCAGTGCCGCCACGGTAATTAGTTTAGTGTTGAGTCTGGTTTTAGCTCCTTGGCAGATTCAGCTATTAATTCTCTTGACAGTTGTGATTGTCGTCACCTTTTTATGGCAAGGACGAGAAGAGCAGAAGAATGTCCCCGTCCCCACTCCAGAAACCGCCGGCGAGAAAAAGTATCGCGGCGCCACCTATATCGAGCCAACAGTCACCGAGGCTCCTGTCAAGGAGCGAGGGGGTAAATATCGCGGTGCGGAGGTTAAAATCACCAATAATCCCACGGTGGCTAACCCAATTCGCTCCTCATCTCTCAAATATCGCGGTGCTGGTTCAGCAAACAAGGACCAGTAATCAGTTATCAGTTATCAGTTATCAGTTATCAGTTATCAGTTATCAGATTTGAGTTTTAAGTGAGCAGTATTAAATAGAAGTTTCCTGCTGTCTTTTCACTGTTGACTGTTCACTGTTGACTGTTCACTGAAACTTCCCACCTATCTACTGGTCTTGGATATAAGACTGATTATTCTTGAGACAATTGTAGGCCTTTTGTAGTTCGATTCCCAGATAACCGATATGTTCGGGAATAATTGCGGGATTGGTTGTTGCAAGCTCGCGGATTAATTTGAGGGGATTTTTGCCTTGATAACAAGCGACAACTTCCCCGCTGCCGGGGGTAGTTTGTTGGACAAGAATTTGTTCTTTTTCCACAGAAATCAAAAAGTTACCGCTAGGGTCAAAAAAGTCGCGCTGATTGACAATTTTATCGTACTGGGTGGCGATTAATCGTTCGACATTCTCCCAAGTATCATCGTATATATGGGCCGATTGGCTAATAGTAATTAATGGACCCATTGATAAATTGTAGTCAGAGTGCTTGCTAATCTCATCCCTAATATGTTGTTGTAAAGCACGCAATCCCATGGCATTTGCCGGCCAAGCGGCAAACATATCATTACTTCTAAATATTGCGGTGAGAGATAATTCATTTTCCACCACTCGCACCCAAATATGATTTAAACAGGGACTACCTCCCTTTTCGTGGTCTTTCACATCCCAGAGGGACATAACTGCACTAGCAGCATCAATTTCTGAGATTAATTTATTAATAACCTGTGCAATTTGGTCTCGGCCAAACCAAGAGCGCAATCTTTGACCGTAGGTGTATTTAACTCCTTGGTGTATAGGAGAATCATCGAGAATTTGTCCAATATATTCGGTAAGAAAAGCTCTATCTATAGGCAAATAATTAGGTTCAGGAAAATAAAAGTCTGGGGGTTCATCGGTGACAACGGCCATTAGGTCAATTAATTCTTGCCATTTACCATCATATCCTGTCGGTCTAATTGTGCCAGTGGTTTTAATCTTTTGGAGAATTTTTACCCAAGTTTCGGCAATAGTTTTTCCTTCAATGCGATGACCGTATCTTGTCCCGGGTAGGAGAGAAGGAAGATTTTCTGAGATAGGAAAGGTTAATGGTTTTCCCCAAGTTGGTAAGGGGGATTGTTTTGCATAATTTTTGACAGTTTCAATCGCTTCTGGGATGGATTCAACTGGTTGATATTGAATTGATTGACGCAATTTTTCGAGGGTTTCTCGGTCAATTTCTTTGTCAATATATCCAGTGGTAGAAGAATTAATTAGCCAACATTCTTTACCTGTGTCACTTTTTCCTAACTGGAATCCTTGACTAAAAAAATCTAGCAAACACTGACAGCTGCCGGAGTTTTTATCTTCCTTAGTCGCGTTGAGAATAACTAAGTATCTAACGTGGGGATTTGCGATTAAGTTTCTCAGCAGGGGACTAATTCCTCTGGTGGGACTATAAAGATTACCAATCACCGCGTATTGGTCGGGATTTAAATGTTTAGCAAGGGACTGTTTTACTGTCCATCCCGTGATAATTGCTGTTTGACCGTGACCGCAGATTAATTGATTGGGTTTATAGTGGGGTTGGTAGATGAATTTAGGGGTGGTTTCTGTACTGAGCATGGATTTAAATTAATCGTTCAAGATAATTAATAATATTTCGGTGAAGGTTTTCTATTGTATCACTGCCATCCAGTTGTAAACAATTATCTTTATATTCTTTAAATATCTCGATAAACATCTGACGAACTTTTATTAACTTTTCTTGTTTTTCGTACACTTCTGTGATGGCTCTGTTTGTAATTCTTGCTAGAGAAATATCGGGAAGAATATCGATATAAATAACTAAATCTGGATTGGGAAAATGTTGATTTAACTGCCGAACAAAAGCAAATTCTTCGGGATTATTGCAATTGTAGGCCAGGGAGGAAAAATAATAACGAGTAGTGATAACGTGGGTTTGTTCTTGGTGAATAAGTTTAAAAACGCCATCGTGATCATTATATAAGTGATAATGGCGATCAGCTGCAAATAAATAGGCCATTTGTCGGTCAAATTGATTTTGATCTTTGATAGAAATAAGATTAGTTTGCATTATTTCTCGAATCAAACGACCGATAACTCCCTCGGAAGGTTCCGGACTTAAAACTGCTTTTTCCCCTCGCTTTAAAAAATATTCTTGTAAGAGTTTTGCTTGGGTACTTGTTCCCGATCCGTCAATACCTTCAAAGACAATAAATTTCGGTTTCATAATTTAATCTTCCTTCTCAATCTAATTATCTGAATAATTGTTTTAGCCAAGTTAACCAAGATTTTTTCTGGGGGATTAATTGCGTCATTTCTCCGATAATCTCTCCCATACTTCCCCAAGCATAAATATTTTTATTGAGGGATTGTATGGTTAAATTTTCTTGTAAAGCTAAACTGATAATACTAATCATTTCCGCTGCTTGATTACCGACTATTTGCGCTCCCAGTATTTTACCATCTTGTCGGTAGATTAATTGACAAAATCCCGTGGTTTCCCCCCAGATTTGCTGTGGGACCATATTTTTAATTGGATAGTTGATCATCTTTACCTCCTCACCATAGCTGTCCTGGGCTGCTTTTCCAGTTAAACCCACCCAAGCAATCGCAGGATCGAAAGCAATAAATGAGGGAATTTGCTCGGGATTAAAGTTAAATTTTTCTCCCGTGAGCAGATGCTTGACTAACCCAAAAGCAGCCCGGTGATTTAAAGTAGGATCGGGATAATTATTTCTGAGCAAATTTAGGGCATAAATGCGGGAATTATCGGTTTGGAATTGCTGATTAACCCTAATTAATCCCTCCTCTAGTTTAACTCCCACCCCGGCCAAATTTAATCCCTGTTCATTGACTTGATAATTACCAGCAAAAATGAGATCATCGACTTCAATGACATAATTGCCTAATTGTAACCATTTTTGACCCTCGAGCGCTTTCACTTGACTAGGACAATAGCCGGGTAAAATCTTAATTCCTTCCGCTTCTAAAATGGCAGTAACTAAATGGGAGATTTCCCGATCAATATCTGGCAGTAGATAATTATCCTCGATAATTAAGCTAATTTCTTTCCCCAAACGTCGGAGAATTTGCGCTAAACTCACAGCCATGCTGCTG
>NZ_JADEXI010000123.1:0-10057 GCF_015207185.1 Microcystis sp. LEGE 08355
TATTATTACCGACAAAAATGTTCACCTGTCCTAGATCAGACAGTTCTATTTGTTCAAAACCACGATAACCACTGATTTGTAAACTGTCAAAAAGCCGAGTCATTTTTACTGGCTCCTACAATATTGCCGATAATAACTGAAATAGCTAGGATCAAAGATAAAATTTGCAATTTTTACGATAAAACCTTTGTATTATAACTCATTTGTGGCTCTTTTTTTTAGTAGCAATCATTTTCCGGCCAACCTGGTCGTGGTGACTACCCCCCGTTTACAATAGTTAAGAACCAACGGCAAGCAAGAATTAACGATGGGGATTTCGAGCAACTGGGGGGAGGATTAAGCCTACCAAAGGTGAAATTACGGGAATTTTCCCCTAAAAAAGATTTATCTCTGGAAATATCAGAAAATAAAGCTTGTCCTGCTTATATTGGTACGGTGATCGAGGGGGTAAAAATTCGCCCATCTCCGCTATGGTTGCAACAGCGTTTACAGGCTGCCAGATTGCGATCGCTCAATAATCTGGTCGATATTACTAATTATGTCCTCAGCTTGACTAACTCTCCTTAATTCTCCGAGGGATTTATTGTCGAGCCGATTTTCTACCCTAGCGGTTGTTATTATTAACTTTTTGATTGACTAATCAAATACCTCAAATTCTTGTCCGATCTTGCCAAAATATTCCCCCAAACGTTGTTGAATGATATTAATATACTGATCTTCAATTTCAATACCAATAGTCTGATAACCTAATTCTAGAGCGGCAATTAAAGTTGTACCCGTTCCAGCAAAAGGATCGAGAACTATATGACTGTTATCCTGTGGTAGAAATAACTCGAGCAGTTTTCTAATCAATGATAAAGGTTTAATCGTACAATGCTCATCAAAATTTTCATCCCGTCCTTTAGAAAAGCCCTCTAAAATATTGGATTGAAAAGAGCCGTCACTTAGTATAGCTTTGAAGGGACCTAATCCAGTCATTTGTATAGTTTCAATATAATTGTTTTTTAGAGGCTTCTGCACAATAACTATAGCTTCCCATTCATTTCTCAAGCAAGTATGCCAACCTTGCCATTGTTGAGCATTAGTATCACCAATTTTGTCAAGTTTTTTCTCAATATTTAATCCTTTGGGAATGCCTGAATGTCGTCTATAAACCAGCACATCTCTAGCATAAAAACCGGCATTTTCAAGAGCAATCTGAATATGAGCCAGTGTTCTTGTGCTACTAAAAACAGCGACAACAGCCCCCCTTTTACAAACACGCATTAGTTCCTTTGACCAATCTGTTGCCCATTCAATATAATTGACCACATTTTCGCGATTGCGTTGATACCAACGCTCATTGCGAACCCCACCAGCTAACCCACTTCCCTAGGGAATATTTTTTACCAGTGTGGAACTGTTTTGAATGCGTTCTCTGCGTCTTTGGATTTCATCATGATCCCAATTTCTGCCAATGAACTCATAATTATAGGGTGGATCTGTGATCACACAAGATATACTAGATTCTTCTAGTAAAGTGAGAAGTTCTCTACAATCACCGTGCAGAAGTTGCCATCTTTTTGAGATATTCATCGGGCAATATAAAACTCCTGTGTTTCAGAAAATTTATCAAAAGCTTTCAGCAAATCGAACCCACTGCGATCAAGTATATAATCAAAACTTTGTTGGCTCTGCAAAACAGTCCAGCCACCCAGATGACAAGCTTTAATCGCTGCTGGTAAGTTATCCTCTCGCACAATCAGTAAAATAGGTCTAAGTACTCTTTCCTGTAATAGTTTTCCATACTGTTTAAACTTTTTAAGTGTGCCAGAATCTCCCGAACCAATTCTATATTTAGTATCAATGGCATCTCTACCTAAAATGCAGTCACAAGGTTGATCATCTGCAATCTTTAAAGCTGGTTGATAATCTAAACAATTAGCCTTAAAAACTTCTGTCACCAGACGTTGCCAACACATTCCTAGTTCCCTGCCCCAATACTGACGATTTTCCCTTTTTAAACTAGGAGTAATTCCAAATACCCTCATAAGCGGATCATAATCATCATTTTCTTCTCCATAGATTTTGTCACTAAAAGAACTTTGGTATTGTCTCAAAATTCCCTTGAGTAGGTTTTCTATTTGATCGGGCGGCATCAATAATCCTTTTTGATATAGATAGCTAACTACTGATTATCTCCCCAAATTATCGGTAATCTGTTCAAAGATAATAAGTAGCTGGTTATAATTAAATTAAAAATGGATTTTAGGTTCGATCCCCCCCTGCCCCCCTTAATAAGGGGGGTGCCGATAGGCGGGGGGATCCCCCCTGCCCCCCTTGATAAGGGGGGTGTCTGACAACTTTTAACACCTACCTACTTATCACCCCTGGCCAAGGAAAATGAGCGGTTATTTACACAGTCCTTCCATCTTGCCCCTAATATTTTAACAGCCGATCGGCCTTAATCTCTAAATCATTGACTACCCACGGTTTACAATAGTTAAGAACCAACGGCAAGCAAGAATTAACGATGCGGATTTCGATCAACTGGTTACGAGAATTAGTCAAAATTGCCCAATCTCCCCAAGAATTAGCCGAATTATTGACAATTGCGGGAATAGAAGTGGAAGAGATCGAGGATCGCCGAGAATGGGCAAAGGGTGTGGTTATTGGTAAAATTATTGATCGCCAACCCCATCCTAATGCAGATAAATTAAGTGTCTGTCAGGTGGATATCGGTCAGGAAAATCTTAGTACAATTGTCTGTGGTGCGCCCAATGCTAGGGCTGATATTCTAGTTCCTGTGGCTACTTTGGGAACTTATTTACCCAAAATCAATTTAACGATTAAACCGGCTAAATTGCGGGGGGTAAAATCGGAAGGGATGATCTGTTCCCTCGCAGAATTAGGATTAACTAAGGATTCTGAAGGAATCCACATTTTTAGTCAGGAAAATCTCCCTTTAGGTACAGATGTTCGTCCCCTTTTAGGACTTGATGAGGTGATTTTAGATATTTCTCCCACCGCTAACCGTGCCGATGCTTTGAGTATGATCGGAGTTGCGCGAGAAGTGGCGGCTTTGACAGGAGGAGAATTAAGCCTACCAAAAGTGAAATTAGGGGAATTTTCCCCTAAAAAAGATTTATCTCTGGAAATATCAGAAAATAAAGCCTGTCCCGCTTATATTGGTACGGTGATCGAGGGGGTAAAAATTGGCCCATCTCCGCTATGGTTGCAACAGCGTTTACAGGCTGCTGGATTGCGATCGATCAATAATGTGGTCGATATTACTAATTATGTCCTCTTGGAGTGGGGACAACCCTTACACGCTTTCGATCGCGATCGTTTACAAAGTTTTGCCGGAGGTAAATCCGTTACTATTGGGGTCCGTTTTGCCGAGGAAGGGGAAAAAATCATTACCCTTGATGGTCAGGAAAGAAGCTTAAAAGAGCTTAATTTGTTAATTACTGCCAATAATAAGCCTGTAGCTTTAGCGGGGGTGATGGGAGGTCAAGATACGGAAGTTAACGAGGAAACCGTTAATCTTGTGCTAGAGTCGGCTTTATTCGATCCGATCGCTATCCGTCGTTCCTCAAAAGCGCAGGGTTTACGCAGCGAATCTTCCGGACGCTATGAACGCGGTGTTAATCCCGCCGCTTTGGAATATGCTTGTCAAAGGGCGATCGATTTGATTCTAGAGTTAGCTGGGGGAACTGTCAGCAGTCAGGTTAAAGCTGATTATCGTGCCGATCAGTCCAGTGGTTCGATCGAATTGCGTTTAGAACGTTTGCAGCAAATACTGGGTCAAGTTACCCTAGATGATGGTGCGATCGGTGAAATTCTCGCCGAAGATGTGGAGCGGATTTTAGGCAATTTAGGCTGTGAATTGCAGTTAACCTCAAAAAATCCTGTTCTGTGGACTGTAACAGTGCCAGACTACCGTTATCGGGATTTAGAACGAGAAATTGACTTAATTGAAGAAGTGGCGCGACTGTACGGATACGATCGCTTTGTCGATACTTTGCCGGCAAAAACCGCAGCCGGAGGATTATCCTTTGAGGAAACTATACAGCGTCGGCTGCGGGAAGCTTTTCGCGCAGTGGGTTTGACGGAATTAGTCCAGTATTCCCTAGTTAAACCGGAATTAGCGGAAGTTGTCCTCGCTAATCCCCTTTTTGTCGAGTATTCTGCTTTGCGGACTAATCTCCTAGACGGTTTAATCGAAGCGTTTGAGTATAATCAGTCTCAGGGTAACGGTTCCTTAAATGGCTTCGAGATCGGGCGAGTTTTCCGCTTAGAATCGGATAATATCAACGAATACGATGCAATTGCTGGTATTTTCGGCGGTGATTTCTTCCCTGCCGGACGTTGGCTGCGATCGGGTAAAGAGGTGGCCATGACTTGGTATGAAGCAAAAGGCATTTTAGAAGCAGTATTTGATCGCCTTTCGCTGACAGTAAGCTACGAAAAATATGGCGAAGATGCGCGTTTTCATCCCGGACGAACAGCCTCTTTATGGATTGGCAAACAACGCCTAGGTATATTCGGTCAACTACACCCGCAATTGCGTCAGCAAAAGGGATTAATTGAGGCAGTTTATGCCTTTGAAATCCAGTTCCCGCTCCTGTTAGCAACTCTTAGGGATAGTGCCAAAATTACCCCGCGTTTACAGGTCTATTCTACCTATCCGGGGGCGGCACGAGATATCGCCTTCTTTGTTTCCACAGATATACCCGTAGATAGATTGACAAAAACTATCAAAAATGCTGGAGGTAATCTCTTAGAAAAAGTTGAATTATTTGATCGCTATCAGGGGCAGAATGTGCCAGAAAATCATTGTAGTTTGGCCTTTAGTTTAGTCTATCGTGCCAGCGATCGAACTTTAACCGATGAAGATGTGGAACCTTTAATGACAAAAGTGCGAGAAGCTTTAGTTAAACAGTTCCAAGTTTCTTTAAGAAGTTAAATTCAGCGCTCAGTTAACAGTTATCAGACATCGGCCTTATAATTAGGTAGACGTTAAAAATTATCAGATGCCCCCCTTATTAAGGGAGATCCCCCCGCCTACCGGCACCCCCCTTATCAAGGGGGGCAGGGGGGATCGAACCTAAAATCCATTGTTAATTTAATTATAACCAGCCATTTATTATCTCAAGAATAATCTCACACATCGCTATCAATATCGCTGATTGCCTCTAATCATTACCAATCAGTTTGAGAGTTGCTCAAAGTAGGTTCGCTGTTCATATTGTATCGCTCCGCCACCTTTGAATTGTTAGATAGTAGTGAGGCGATTGCCATATTTTAGTACATCAGATATGATATAAATACATCATGGCTGATCAAAGCAAACCTTTAGCTTGGCTGCATGGTGAGATCAAGACCCCACCTTTCAGTTTAGAAGCACGGATCGAAGCGGGTGTCTTACTCAGGCAACTACAGGAAGGCGAACCTCTTGGTTTGCCACATTCGCGTCCTATGCCAAGTGTAGGCTATCATTGTCATGAGCTACGCATTAGAGACATCGATAAAAATTGGAGGATTATTTATCGAATTGATGAAGATGCAATCTTGATTATTGAGGTGTTTAATAAGACAACAAGAGCAACACCCAAAAGTGTAATTGAGGTTTGTAAGAAACGCTTGAGTAAATACGATACTGATCAGCAGGAATAAGAGGATGGAAGAGACTAAAAAAGGGCTTTTGGAATCAAAAGGCTGGAAAATCGGAACCGTTTCCGACTTTTTAGAGTTAACGCCCGAAGAGATTATCCTTGTTGAAATCAAACTAGCTCTTAGCAAAAGTTTGAAAATTCAGCGGCAGAAGATAATGACTCAAAGTGAACTGGCCAATAAAATCGGCTCTAGTCAACCTCGGATTGCCAAAGCTGAAAATGGCGATCCGTCAGTTTCACTGGAATTGCTTATCCCATCGCTGTTGGCAACAGGTGCCACTCCTCAAGACATCGGACAAATCATTGCCAGTGTCAAAGGCGTTGCTGAATCAAGACCTGAATGCTAATTTTGTGCATTCTATCCACTAATGTTAGTTATTGTCGTTGATGCGATAAATCCCTGAATTTCCCCAGCATCAATACGCTCAAATAATCTTGCTGCTTTTTCCACAAATAGCTCTCGTTCTTGTAGAAAATCAAGAATGACATTGTTATCAATCAGAACTCCCATTACTGATGCTTCTCGATCAGATAGGTTACATAATCGGTTGGGGCGTTAGTTTCCCCTGTAGCTGCCGAAATCTCAGAAACACCTCGCAAGCGCAACAGATTTCCCCGCTTGGATTTGAGGTTTGCTTCCCGTTGTTTAGAATGTATGAACAAGGTGAAATCACCCTAGAGGGATTAGCAAGAAAAGCTCCTCTCATTGCCCGTGCTATTGAAAAGCAACAGGAAATCTCTTAAATCCTAGACAAACAAAAAAACATTAGTATTTCGGCATCTAGTCGGGTATTGGCTGTACCATTATTTAATATCAATTTGCTGTAATTCTGGTAAAAGTTCTTTAAATAAAAGCCTAAATCTTTTTATACATATTATTTTAAACATCAATGTTAAAGCATCCCAATTAATTGCATCATAGGGGACAAATTCTAGGACAATTTTTATGTTTAATTTTTTGATACAAATCAAAAGCCAATGCAGGCAAATATAATCTTCTATAACTGACAATTCTGGTAACTTTTCCCGATGTTTAGGATGTACCATGTCATAAATTTTTTGTTTGATTAAAATATTTTTTTTGCATCGCTCTTTTATTGATATATTGCTATGGCAACATCCCGACCATACTCTTTTAAAACATAGACACTTACC
The DNA here is from genome assembly GCF_015207185.1 of Microcystis sp. LEGE 08355. NCBI lineage: Bacteria > Bacillati > Cyanobacteriota > Cyanophyceae > Chroococcales > Microcystaceae > Microcystis > Microcystis sp. LEGE 08355. The sequence continues at coordinate 6,813 of NZ_JADEXI010000123.1, forward strand.
GACAAATACAGCATCGCCGTACTTGGCAATTTCTATCCATGAGTTAACATCATCATAATTACCGTCAAAGTCTTTATCCCAGCCTCCTGATCGCAAAAATGCTTTTTTTTGAAAAGCAACTTGAACAGGTGTTCCCAAAGGACAGATATCCAAAAGCATAGCGTAGTGTATGTCCTCTTGCAGAATACAAAGAGCTAAATCATTAAATTGAAATTGATGTTTGTTATCGATAATGTTCCCCATTATATCAATTTTTTTTGCTTGACAAGAGCAAATAACAGCATCAGGAAAATAAACGAGATATCTGCTGATAGTTTCGATACATTCAGGCGTAATATAATCATCATCATCAATCAGCTTAATCCATTCTCCTTTGGCAATTTTGACTCCAATATTAACACTTTCTGAATGTCCTAAATTTATCGAGTTGCGATGATATATAACTCGCTCACCTAATTGCTTGATATATTCTTCAGTTTGATCAGAAGAAGCATCATCTACAACAATAATTTCGCAATTTATAGTTTGATTGAGTACCGATTCTAATGACCATTTTAAAAATGGTAAGCGATTATATGTTGTGATAACAATACTGAATTTCATGAGCATTTACAATAATATTTAGTTTAGGTAAAATATTTTCTTTTTTTATTATTTGTTAAGCCATGAATCGCTGACAAAATCGACCAAGATATAAGATTGACTCTTTCATCAAAAATAGTAACATCAAAGACATGAAATAATATAGAAGCAAAAAAAGCTGTTAAATAAGTAAATATAATCAATTTTTCTTCTGAGTTATCCAGATTTATTTTGGTTAAAAGTATAATCCCTTTTGCCAATATCCAGCCAACTAAAAAATAGAAAAAAACTGTCCAGGGAATCCCCACTTCAGACAGAAGCATCAGTGTTAAGTTGTGTGAATGTCCTATTACTATCTGAGATTGAGGCTGATAGAGATGTTTAAAACTTCCTAAACCCCATCCTTTCCAAGGTGACTTAAGGGCTAAATGCCAGGAGAATTTCCACAGAGTTATTCGGAGAGTTTCTACATCTCGATTAGGATAAAATTGATCGTTTATTCGAGCCCAAATAAACATTGGAACAATTAATCTAAACCAATCTCTTACTGGAGGATTGCCAAAAGCAGCGATAATAATCGCCCCGCTCACGATTGCTACTGTTAGCAAAATCCATCGCCAGCCTAAATAAATAGCAAAAGCAAGACAAGTTACCAATGTAGTCATCCAACCATTACGAGAATGAGTTAAAATTAGAGCAATAAATGTTAGGGAATTGATGACCAAAAGCAGACTAAGATAAAAAAATTTTTTATCAGTATTCGATTTTCTTAACTCTAGAATTATTAAGCCCAGTCCCAACACCCAAATAATAGTTAGAAAACTTGCTAGAAAATTAGCATGATAAAATAAAGATGACATCCTACCATAAGGATTGCCCATTGCTCTTAAATACCATCCAGGCATCAATATATTTTGTATTTCTCCTTGTAATCCCCACCAAATTTGTCCAAAGCCTAACACCGTTATAGGAACTGAACCAAAGTATATTATCCTTGCTAATTGTTCTAATGTACTCACTGAGTAAAGTAGTTGGCTGAGTCCAGCAAAAATAATAAAGTAAGGCAAAAAATTTATCAATCCAGAGATGGCAGAAACCCGATCAAAGGCAAAAAGGCTCGTCATTGTTAATGAGCCACCTAAGATAGCAAATCCCCAATTAATATGTTGAGAAATAATGACTCTATATTTTAATCTAAAAATTATTATAGTCGCTGTACAAATAACTAACATTCCCCCTAAGGGGTTGATAGGCAACAGCAAAAAACTAATTTGAGTTAAATACCAAGGAATGTTTAGCTTCGGATCTGGATGTTTTATTAAAAACATAATGTGTCATCTATTATTTAAATAACTTGCATTGACTCAATATTTCAATATGCTATCCTTAGAGTACATCAACTCATCATAGTGTTACCATGCTGTTAAGCTTTTCGACATTTAAGTTGATCGAGTAATCGATGTCAGCCAAAGGCTTCAAGCATCGACAATCTAAATTTAAATGCGTCTGAGCTTACTGCTGGAATATACACCGTTCGCCGTCCCCAAAACCTCCCCAACTATTTAACCCGCAGTGCGGGTTAAGCTTAAAAACTATCAAACCATCAATTAATGGTTTCCATCATCCTAAGACCGTTTTTTTCTACCGTCAATAGGATATAAAGTATGCTTATTTTTTTTTTTCATCAGGTTTATTTATAAATCAGAGAAAATCAAATTAAATTCGGTGCGGTTAAACCTTGATTTCTCCTACCAGCCACCTGATTAACTTGACTCAGAGTCGAGAAAACGGGTTTCTTAAAGAAACCCGTTTTCTCGATCCTATAGTCACATATTTCTTAACATAAAATTTGACAAAAAGAGAAAAGTATTAATTCCAGCAATTCTTTATAATTCTCTAGATGACTGGGAAAACCCGAACCCTAGAGTGATAGAGAAAACAATTGAGGAATTCAAAAGGCGAACTCGGAGTTAATTGATGAAGTGCGATCGCTTTTTTGATCGGGTGCATTAACACAGTGTAATGCGCCTTATTTGTTGTCTATAATTTAAAAGATTGAGATAAGGGCAGTTGGTTGGGTTGATTTTGCGTTAAAATTAAGTTAGATATGTCTTAATTGATGAAACTTAGCAAGACAATGAATACTTCGATTACTTTTCAAGAAATTGCCGCCGAAATACAATTATTTGATAATATTGAACAAAAAGAACAATTTATTTTTGTGGTGGGTGCTTTAGTTTCTCGCATCATCAGTCTTCATAAAGCCGCAGAAATCATGGAAATGGATACAGAAATGTTCTTGAAAATTTTAGAATTAATGGGAATCGATTTTTCTTATCTTACTACAGAAGACATAGATAGAGAAAAAAAATGGTAATCTCTATGAAAATTGTTTTCAATTCTTCCCCTTTAATCTTTTTGTCTCAGTTAGAATTTTTAGAAAAATTTCTAGTGCGATCGCCGATCTGGTAGGTTGGGTTGAGGCACGAAACCCAACATGATCAACTATAGCAATTCTCTAACTTATGAGTACGATCGCCGATCTTGTAGTTGGGTTGAGGCACGAAACCCAACATGATCAACTATTAATTTATTTGGTTGGTGTTGGGTTGCACTTTGTTTAACTACATTTTGGCAATAAAGAGGCGATCGGTGTTGTTTAA
>NZ_JADEXI010000124.1:0-10031 GCF_015207185.1 Microcystis sp. LEGE 08355
AAGTCTGTGGACTCTGTGTAAGACAGTACATGGTTTTTTAACTGTGGTATGCGACGGTGGTGGAAGCAGAAACTTAAATCGTGAGGTTTAGGAATCGCCGCACTTTTAGGGCGGCGAGGATGTCAAACTGACAGTGGGAGCAGTCTAACGTTCCAATTATGCTGTGTCACCAACAGATATGATGCGCCAATCACCTTATGGAATAAACAACCGACCAGCCCCCATATAGTCTTGGATATCGATCACAATTTCTACAAGCCTTTCAACGCAGCGTTCTCGATAGTCAGATTCATTGACCCTATCCGGATCGCCAATCGTAATGATCGGAAATGAAGTCGGTTGATTTTCTTCACGCATTACTTGTTCCAACGAGTCTTCACCCTTCGCATTCCGGTTTGCCGTAAGTAAGAGCATCCCGTTGGTTTGGGCAAATCTCCAAACTACTCGATCATTGCTGTCTGCGGGTAAGCCAACGTCTTCAAATGTCCTCAACCGAATTAGAGCGAGATCTAATAACCCGCTAACAACAAGACTTCCAGAGATCAGAATTGCCTGCCGATTCAAGTTGTAATCAGCCAGAACAATCATTGCTTCTTCGCTTCCCGCTTTGCTCTGCGTTCCTGAAGTTTAGCTCTAACCGCTTCATAGCCTGGACGAGGAGGAGTAGCAGCGATCCGAGCAAAACGTTCGCGATTCCTCTCTTCCCAAAATTGTTTAGTTTCTGCGGCAGTCTTTAAAACCTCCTGATATTCCGCTTCCACTTCTGTTCGATGTGTTTCAATGTAGGAAAGGGCAGCATGAATCTGAGCATCTGTAAAATTGAAGGCATCACGAATAAACTTGGGTGGATACTGAGCTTTGAGATAATCCATTACGTCATACAGAGTAATACGAGTATCCGCAATTGTAAGCCCTCGCTCTGTGCGGATTATAGCTGTTTGTCCATTCGATGCCAGTGCCATAGCAGTCTTAGCTTTTAATCATTTAATTCCATAGTAGCGCACAAAAAAAGCAAGGGGAACCAACGCCCCCTAACGACTGATTCACAAAATCCTTAATCCTCAACCCAGACCTTCAAAATGTATTTCAGCCTCGTTCCTGCATCTAGCCAGTAGTGAACTCCAACATCTGGCAGTTCAGTATCATTTGTGTGAGCGTCACCCCGTCCTATGCCATCATCAAAGGGAGTAATACGGTGTTTGGAAACCTCTTTGTGGAATTCCACCCGTGTTATTCTTGCTCCGGTACAAGGAAATTTATCGTCTCCTCGCCTACCAAGAAATCCACTTTCATAAGTTTGTGAAACATCAACTGCTAATCGTTCAGCCATAATAAACCTCCTTTTTTGCTGTAACTTTTCCGTATATCACGCCCAAAAGCGTGTTAGCCAGATTAGCCTACTGCTAGTGGAGCGGTAGGAGCCACATTAGGGAACGCACCCTACGGCTAACGTTCTGCCAGTTCATGAAGTACCAATCCGGGCAAGCAATTATTGTAGGTTGGGTTGACGCAAGGAAACCCAACAAAGAGTAACCTTTGGGGTGGTTGGGTTTCGCTTTTTCAAGCGAATTAAGCTATTTTTGCCTCAGTATTGTTTCGCTCAACCCAACCTACGAGGCTTTTTCTTATAGATCTCTCAAGACGGCAGCAGCACGCTTTGCAAGCAATTGAGCGGTTTCGATAGTGTCATCCTGCTCAATTTTCTGATATCTAGCTCTTTCAGCCTCTATTGAAGGATTTGAATACGAGACTGGATAAGTGTGTCTTAGCTCATGAAAAACTCTTAGCCACTCTGGATATTCAATAGATACTGTTCCACCTTGTGAAATATAAGCTCTATAGAGAGCGCCAATATTGAAATCAATGATTTCAGGTGCCTTGTCGTTTGAGTTCCCACTTCTTGCTGCCCGAATAATGACACAATGGAAGGCTTCAGCGTGCTGATCTGAGTTAAACCCAAAAGTGGGGGACTCTACTTCCATACCTGTCCTTAAATAGATATTCGTCAGAGCCACTCCGTAGTCTCGCCGTCCAATCAGCAACATGCCCATATAAGAAACGAAGAAACAGGATTGATAAGGACTGACCCCCAGTTCCGCTAGTTCATTATCGCGAACATGGTAGATAGCTCTAGCAATCTTGTCTAGCTGTGGGTCGGAAATCACAGTTTTTCCGAAGTTGAGATCAAGTGCCTTTCTTCTTTTTGCGTCGCCCATATTTACCTTGTTTTGCAAATTCTTCTGATACTTGATGGACTAGTCACAAATGACAAGTTCTGCTGGATTTGTCATTGCCGCTTGAAATTCGGATATGGCAACGATTCGTGCAAAACAGTGGCGATGGCGATCATACTAACTATATACTAGACGGATTTTTTCCACACAACACCCCAAATACAGATTTTCTGGCTCTTCGTTACTTTTTATGGTTCGATAGGGTGGCATAAATAAACTAAATCCTTATCTGGCAAGAGATTTAATTGATTAGTTCGCTCTAGAGCAAAAACAATTGACAAAAATCGCCAAACGTCTTTCTCTATAAGGGTTCCATCCCTTATAACCCCCGTACATTGCATAACACAAACCAAAGAACCCATTTCGTCGCCGTGCCTAGAATTTTATTGTCTAGTACAGCATCGCTACCATAGCATGATCGATTTAACTTGACTAGGAATGGATAAAGGCAAATAATCAATTAATCGATCGAGATCAAGACTCAATGTCTGATAACTTGTTATTGGTGGGGTAGGGAATCACCTAAGTCACCCTGTTGAATTATTGATTGTCACTAAAAATGTTTAAGCGATCGCTTTTCTTGCCCCTGTTAATTTTATCCCTTAGTTGTACGCTGCTTTTTAGTGCTTGTCGTCAACAAACAGCTAATAATCCCCCAGCAACGACCAATAATAATTCAGAAACTTTAAAACTTTTGTATTGGCAAGCACCGACGATTTTAAATCCCCATCTCTCCACAGGATTTAAAGACTCAGAAGCGAGTCGCATTACCTTAGAACCTTTGGCTAGTTTTAATGAAAAAGGGGAATTAGTTCCTTTTTTAGCGGCAGAAATTCCTACTATTGAAAATGGGGGAGTTGCCCGGGATGGTAAATCGGTGACATGGAAGCTAAAAAAAGATATTAAATGGTCAGATGGTACTCCTTTTACTGCCAAAGATGTCATCGCTACCTATAATTTTATTACCAATCCGAAAACTGGTTCTACTAGCTCTGGCAATTATGAAATAGTTAAAAGTGTGGAAGCGATCGATCCCCATACAGTTAAAATAACTTTTAAGCAAGTTAATCCCGCGTGGTCATTAGTTTTTGTGGGGACAGAAGGGATGATTTTACCCGCTCATCTCTATGAAAAGTATAGCAATGAAACGGCACGCCAGGCCCCTGCTAATTTATTACCGGTGGGAACTGGCCCCTATAAAGTGGTAGAATTTAAACCGGGAGATACGGCGGTTTATGAACCAAATTCTTTCTTTCGAGAAGCGGATAAATTAGGTTTTCAAAGAATAGAATTAAAAGGAGGAGGTGATGCAACTTCGGCGGCAAGAGCGGTTTTACAGACACAGGAGGCGGATTATGCCTATAATTTGCAAGTAGAGGCTAAGGTTTTAAGTGATTTAGAAAAAGTGGGTCGGGGTCAGTTAATATCTAGTTTCGGTTCTTTGATTGAACGAGTTTTATTTAATTTGAGCGATCCTAATCAAGCTACTCCTGAAGGTGAGAGGTCTAGTATTAAGTTTCCCCATCCTTTTTTGAGTGATATAAAAGTAAGAGAAGCTTTATCTTTAGCCGTTGATAGAGATACTATTGCCACGCAGCTTTATGGTATTACTGGGAAAACAACTCCCAATTTTATTGTGATGCCATCGGAATATAATTCTCCCAATACTCGCTATGAATTTAATCTAGAAAAGGCTAAGAAATTACTAGATGATGCGGGATGGAAAGATAGTAATGATGATGGTACTAGGGATAAAAATGGGGTAGAAATGAAATTAGTTTTTCAAACTACCGTCAATCCTCTTCGTCAGAAAACCCAAGAAATTATCAAACAAAGTTTACAAGCGATCGGGGTAGGAGTAGAATTAAAAACTATTGATGCCAGTATTTTCTTTTCTAGCGATCCTGCTAACGATGACACGGTAGAAAAGTTTTATGCTGACCTACAAATGTACACTACAGGTAATAATAGTCCCGATCCGAAAGCCTATTTTAAAACCTTTACCTGTGGCGAAATTCCCCAAAAAGCTGATGGTTGGGCCGGGGATAATTATGCTCGTTATTGTAATCCTGAATACGATAAATTATGGCAAGCTTTTAGTCAAGAATTAAACCCAGAAAAACGGAGAGAAATAGCGATTAAAATGAATGATATGTTAATTAATGATTTTGTGATTATTCCCCTAGTTCATCGTGCCGATGTGGTGGCAATTAGCAAGAGTTTGTCGGGGTTTGAATTAACTCCCTGGGATAGAAATACTTGGAACATCAAAGACTGGAAGCGTAGTAAATAAATGCTCAAATATTTCCTGAGAAGATTATTATTTTCGATTCCCACTCTTTTAGCTATTAGTATGGTGGTTTTTGGCATTTTGGCCCTAGCACCGGGGGATCCGATGGGAGAATTTGCCGCTAATCCCGCTATCACCGAAGCGGTGCGAGAAAATATTCGCAAAAGTCTCGGATTAGATCAACCCCTTCCCGTGCGTTATGTCAAGTGGTTGTTAGCATTTCTTCAAGGAGATATGGGCTATTCTTTCACCAGTCGCAGCCCAGTTTTTACCCTCATTTGGCAGCGTTTACCCACAACTCTCTGGATTGTCGGTATTGCCTATATTTTCGGGGTTTTAATCGCTTTTCCTTTAGGCATAATTTCAGCAGTCAAGCGCTATTCTTGGTTAGACAAAATCATCTCTACTTTTTCCCTGCTTGGCTTTTCCTTACCCACCTTTGTGACGGGATTGTTATTAATAATTATCTTTAGTGTGCAGTTAAACTGGCTACCATCTTTTTATAACAGTACCCTAAAAATCAGCGATTTTAATAGTTTGATCGATCAGGTTAAACAGTCAATTATGCCTGTAACCGTATTAAGCTTATATCAAGGGGCGATGTTGATGCGTTTCGTGCGTTCTTCCGTAACTGAAGAAATTCACCAAGAGTACGTTAAAACTGCCTTAGCGAAGGGACTAACTAATTTTTCTGTCCTAACTAAGCATATAGTTCGCAACGCTTTAATCCCCGTTGTCACCCTGATTGCTCTCGATATTCCCTCAATTTTTACCGGTGCTTTAGTCACAGAACAAGTGTTTCGTGTACCGGGTATCGGTGCTTTATTAATTGATTCTATTTCCCGCAGTGATACCCCCGTAGTGATGGCGATTACCTTTATCTATGGGATTTTAATTGTTATCTTTAACTTAATTGCCGATTTAACCTATAGTTGGCTCGATCCGCGAGTCAGATATTAACTATGAACATCACAAAATCCTTACACACGGCGATTTTAGTCACCGAGCTAGAAAAAGCCATTAACTTTTACGAAAATGTTCTAGGATTGAATAGAATTGATCGCCCTTTTCAATACGATGGGGTTTGGTATCAAGTGGGAGATTATCAAATTCATTTAATTGTCGATAGCAATTACCAAAACTACCGTCCCAATCCCGAAAAGTGGGGACGCAATCCTCATCTTGCCTTCGCTATTGATGACGTGACAGCCATGGGTAACTATCTAGAAAGTCAAGGTTATACAATTCAAATGAGTGCCTCGGGTAGAAAGGCATTATTTGTCAGTGATCCCGATGGTAATATCCTAGAAATGAGCCAAATTTAGCCTGAAAAATTCCCCAATATGTTAGACCAATTACAGACTCAACTCTATCACCTTGAACAATACGCTGATCGCTTAGTGACTTCCCAACTAACTCACCTTAGTTTTGTCAGTATTGCTGTGATTTTTCTAGCCGGTTTACTCACCAGTCTTACCCCCTGTATGCTGTCGATGTTGCCGATTACCGTCGCTTATATCGGGGGTTACGAAAATAAAGGTCGTTTAGCGGCTTTTTGGCAGTCCACATGGTTTTCCCTAGGATTAGCCACCACCTTAGCGGGATTGGGACTAATTGCCGCTACTCTAGGAAAAGTCTATGGACAGGTGGGGATCGGTTTACCAATTATCGTCAGTGCGATCGCTATTTTGATGGGGTTAAACCTCTTGGAATTATTACCCCTGCGCTTCCCCTCCCTTGGCGCTACCGATTGGATTACCGGAGATTTTCCCCCGATTTTGCGGTCCTATCTTCTCGGTTTAACATTTGGTTTAATCGCCTCTCCTTGCAGTACACCTGTTCTAGCAACTCTATTGGCATGGGTGGCCAATACGGGAGATTTAAGCTTAGGAGGGGGATTATTGTTATCCTACACTGCCGGCTATGTTTTACCCCTAATTATCGTCGGTTCTTTTACTGCCTCGCTGAAAAGCTTTCTTTCCCTGCGTCAATGGTCCGGATGGATTAATCCCGTCAGTGGGGTTTTATTAATCGGTTTTGGAGTTTTTTCTGTATTATCCCGTCTGCTGTGATGGTGGAGAGTTATGATAGATAATTGGCTAGAATTGCAAAACTTTTAACTATGACTATATCGGAAACTTCCTCAAATTTAAAGAATACACCGCCTCAATGGGGACGGAAATTTATCCAGACTATTGCCGATCTACGATTGGCAATTATCCTTTTACTTTTAATCGCTATTTTTAGCATTTCTGGGACGGTAATCGAACAGGGACAATCTCTATCTTTTTACCAAGCTAATTATCCTGAGAAACCCGCTTTATTTGGCTTTCTGACTTGGAAATTTTTATTACTATTGGGATTAAATCATGTTTATAGCACTTGGTGGTATCTATCATTATTAATTCTCTTCGGTTCCAGTTTAACTGCTTGCACCTTTCGACGACAATTACCCGCTTTAAAGGCGGCCAGAAACTGGCAATTTTATCAACAATCTCGCCAATTTCAAAAACTAGCTTTAAGTGCTGAATTAGAAACTGGTTCCCTAGAATCTCTCACCCCCTTGTTAGAAAAAAAAGGCTACAAAGTTTTTCTAGAAAATAACAGTCTTTATGCTCGTAAAGGTCTGATTGGTAAAATCGGTCCGATTATCGTTCATGCAGCCATGTTAATTATTTTAGCAGGAGCGATCTGGGGAGCGTTAACGGGGTTTTTCGCTCAAGAAATGGTAGCTAGTGGCGATAGTTTTCAGGTTAAAAATATTATTGAAGCTGGACCCTTATCTAAAAATTCTCTCCCTAAGGATTGGGGGATTAAAGTTAATCGTTTTTGGATTGATTATAGTCCTAAAGGTGATATAGAACAATTTTATTCTGATTTGTCGGTGATCGATAATCAAGGACAGGAGATCGATCGCAAAACTATTCAAGTTAACCAACCTTTGCACCATAAAGGGGTGACTTTTTATCAAACCAGTTGGGGAATTGCTGGGGTAAAAGTACAGGTGAATAATAGTCCGATCCTACAGCTACCGATGGCTAGTTTAGACACCAAAGGTAATGGACAAATCTGGGGAACTTGGATTCCGACTAAAACCGATCTTAGTGAGGGAGTTTCTCTTTTAACCAGAGATCTACAAGGTACGGTAATTGTCTATGATGCTAAGGGAGATTTAACCTCTGCTGTACGAGAAGGAATGACGATTCCCATCAATGGAGTTAATCTAAAAATAGTCGAATTAGTGGGAAGTACCGGGTTACAAATTAAGGCAGATCCGGGAGTGCCTATTGTCTATTTAGGTTTTGCTTTATTGATGATGGGAGTGGTAATGAGTTACTTTTCCCATTCCCAAATTTGGGCTTTACAATCTGGTGATCGCTTTTATATTGGTGGTAAAACTAATCGCGCTCAAGTCAGTTTTGAACGGGAACTGATCGATACCATCGAAATGTTAAAGTTAAAGTAGAATTGACCTTAATCTGGTGTTCTGTTTATCTATCTTTTTCCTTTTGCCTACCCTAACCAAGAACTTAATTTTGTTCAATCACTTATATGCCAGAATTGCCAGAAGTAGAAACGGTGCGTCGCGGGTTAAATCAAGTTACCCAGGGCAAAAAAATTATCGGTGGGGAAGTATTATTACAGCGTACCCTAGCCTATCCTAATTGCGAGGCAACTTTTCTGCAAGGAATTGCTCAGACTACGATTAGCAATTGGCAGCGCCGAGGCAAATATCTCCTCGCCAATTTAGATAATGGTAGCAGTATCGGGGTTCATCTGCGTATGACCGGACAATTGCTCTGGGTAAAAGATACCACTCCCCTGCCGATTCATACGCGCTTACGCTTCTTTTTTGCCAATCAGCAAGAATTGCGCTTTGTCGATACCCGCACTTTCGGGAAAATTTGGTGGATTGCCGCCGATAAAACCCCAGAAAGCGTGATTACCGGTCTCAAAAAACTGGGACTAGAACCCTTCGATCGCAATTTTACCCCCGATTACCTCTATAGTCACTGTCAAAAAAGTCGTCGTCCGATTAAAACTTTTCTCCTCGATCAAAATGTAGTCGCAGGAATTGGCAATATCTACGCGGATGAAGTTCTTTTTAAAAGTGGTATCCATCCCCAAACTGCCGCCAATCTTTTGAAAATTGAGCAAATAGACTTATTGACAAAAAACATTATTTCTGTATTGGAAACGGCAATCGCTGAAGGCGGAACCAGTTTTAGCGATTTTCTCCACGTTACGGGAGTTAATGGCAATTATGGGGCGATGGCCTGGGTTTATGGTCGTACTGGCGAAAATTGTCGCCTTTGCGGTGCAACTATTGCCAGAATTAAATTAAGTGGACGCTCCTCTCATTTTTGTCCCCAGTGTCAAGTCTCAAGGGGATAGGGCAGAAGGAAAAAAAAGCTGCTCACTGATTAGGGGCTGTGGCTTGAATTTTGTTGTTTTCGTCGGCTAGGGTCTGAATCTCCTGTCTATAGGCAAAAGGAGCGCGACTGAGAGCCTTTTGAAAGAAGGGTTGAGCCTCTTGATTTTTGCCCTGTTCTTTTAGTACGATCGCCGCCGCCAAAATCGGTCGGAAATCGTTAACATCCATCTGTTGAGCTTGTTTATAGGCGTTTAAAGCTTCCGGATAATTTTGCTGCTCGAAATAGATTTTGCCTAAAAGTAACTGAACGGAAACGATATCGATTAAACTAGCGGGATTATTGGGATCGGCAGCAGCTTTTAAAGCGCGATCAATCGTCTCTTTAACCAGACTAATCGCCTCGATCGAGCGGTTTTGGCTGAGAAATAAATTAGTTAATCCAGTCAAGGCCCGCAGCTCTTGGGGATGGGAGGCTAAAAGGGCGCGATAACTGGCTGTGGCTCCTGGATAGTCTTCTATTTGCTGTTTAGCTTCCGCCAAAAGTAGTAGATAATCGGATTGTTGGGGGTTAAGTTGCGCTAATTTTTCTAAAGGTTCGATCACTTGCTTTAAATCACCCTGCTGTAAGCGAGTATCTAATAATCCCCGCAAAGCCGCCTGATTATCGGGTTCGCGCTCTAAAACCATCTGATAACCCAGTGCTTGACTGGCTAATTCCTCTTGTTTGACTGCGGACAGATGACTCTGGCCCGAGGAGCGCTCACTCTGGAGAATAGAAGTCAATAGCGGCATGATCGAGAAGGACAGCAAGGCAAATAACATCAGGACGAGACCGATGGACAGCCAACGACGGTTAGAGAGAGAGGCTTTCATAGACTGGGGTGCGAGGGGACAGAGAGGAAAATGTTATGGAAATCTGGAGATTTGATGAGGGGATTGATCGAATTGGCCGCTCTTTATTAAGTACAATGGGCAAACGGTCAAGACTCAAAAGGGTTTTGACAAGGTTGACAGTCAAAAGATCATGGTTCTTAATATATTAGATGCCAGTAGAGTCGCCCTAGAGGGTTATTGTAACCCCCCAGATCGCGCTTTTGACTTGCTTGATTACTAATTTACTATGTGTCTCCGC